>NZ_JAWOAR010000002.1:0-4515 GCF_046498435.1 Longimonas sp.
TGTGTTCGAGAAGCGTGTGGCCGCACTTGAAGGCGGCGTTGCTGCCGTGGCTACCGCCAGCGGTCAGTCGGCGCAGTTCCTGACGTTCAACGCGCTGGCGAAGGCAGGCGATAACATTGTGGCCACCAGCTACCTGTACGGCGGTACCTATAACCAGCTCAAGAACGCGCTGCCACGCCTCGGCATCGAAGGGCGCTTTGCCGAGGGCGACGACCCCGAGTCCATCGCGTCGCTGATCGACGAGAACACGAAGGCCGTCTACCTCGAATCGATTGGCAACCCGCGCTTCAACATCCCCGACTTCGAGCGCATCGCCGACATCGCCCACGACCACGGCGTGCCACTCGTGGTTGACAACACCTTTGGCGCAGCCGGTTACCTGTGCCGTCCCATTGACCACGGCGCCGACATCGTCACCGAAAGCGCCACCAAGTGGATCGGCGGCCACGGCACCACCATCGGCGGCGTCATTGTGGATGCGGGCACCTTTCCGTGGGATAACGGGCGGTTCCCCGAGTTTACCGAACCCAACCCGAATTACCACGGACTCAAGTTCTGGGAGACGTTCGGTCCCGATGGTGTACTCGGCGAGAACGTCGCGTTTGCCATCCGCGCTCGCGTCGAAGGACTGCGCGACTTTGGTCCGGCGCAGAACCCCTTCGGCTCGTTCTTGCTGCTTCAGGGCCTGGAGACCCTCTCCCTCCGCGTGCAGCGCAGCGCCGACAACGCTCTGGCGCTGGCCCGCTGGCTGCAAGAGCACGACGCCGTGGACTGGGTCAGCTATCCGGGGCTTGAAGACCACCCGTACCACGAGCGCGCCAATCGCTATCTGCAGAATGGATACGGCGCCGTGCTCAGCTTTGGCGTAAAGGGCGGCGCGGAGGCCGGACAGGCATTTGTCGAGAACGTGGAACTGGCCAGTCACCTTGCCAACGTGGGGGATGCAAAAACCCTCGTCATCCACCCCGCGTCGACCACGCATCAGCAGCTTACCGAGGAAGAGCAGAAAGCCTCGGGCGTGGAGCCCGACCTGGTGCGCGTGTCGGTGGGCATTGAGCACATCGACGACATCACTGCCGACTTTGAGCAGGCGCTGGCTAAGCTCCCTGTTTCGGCGTAACACGCAGACGCAGCGGGGCGGCGCTGGTGCAATTGGGCTGCTCCGCTGTGGTGTTGTTTCCCTTCATGCACGCTGATCTCATGCCTTCAACCTACATGCAGCCCGCCTTTACGACCGAGGGCGGGGCTACCCTTCACGATGTGCCCATCGCGTATCGCACGTGGGGCCGCCTCAACCCCGACGGCACGAACGCCGTGCTGGTGTGTCATGCGCTTACGGGAGATGCGAATGTTAGCGCCTGGTGGATGGACCTACTCGGTGCCGGACGGGCGCTCAATACGGAAGAAGACTTTATAATCTGCGCCAATGTGCCCGGATCGCCGTATGGCTCCGTATCCCCCATAACCACAAACCCCGACACAGGTGCGCGGTACAGAGCCGACTTCCCGGCTTTCACGCCGCGCGATACGGTAGCGCTGCACCGCCATTTGCTCGATCACTTGGGCGTACGCCGCGTGCGCTGTGCCATCGGCGGATCGATGGGCGGGATGCAGGTGCTGGAGTGGGCCTTCGAGCGCACCGATACGGGCGCGCCGCTGGTGAAACGCCTTGTGCCTATTGCCGTGGGCGGACGCCACACGCCGTGGCAGATTGGCTGGAGCGAGGCGCAGCGCCAGGCCATCTATGCCGATCCGAAGTGGCAGGGCGGCGCGTACCCGCCCGATGATCCGCCCGCCGACGGACTCGCCGCTGCCCGCACCATGGCGATGGTCTCGTATCGCTCGCACGCCTCGTTTCAGGAGCGATTTGGGCGCGAGCGGCAATCTGAAAATGGCTCCGCCCACCCGCCTTTTGCGGTCGAAAGCTACCTGCGCTACCACGGGCAGAAGCTCGTGGCGCGCTTCGATGCGAACTGCTACGTGCACCTTACGAAGCAGATGGACGCGCACGACGTGAGCCGCAATCGTGGGGCCTATTCCGATGTGGTACGACAGATTACGCAACCCGCGCTGGTCATAGGCATCGACTCGGACGTGTTGTATCCGCTGGCCGAACAGGAAGAGCTTGCCGCGCATCTGCCGAATGCCAACCTGCAGGTGCTGTCGTCGCCCCATGGTCACGACGCGTTCTTGATTGAGCAGGAAGCTCTCAATGCCATGATCGTTCAGTGGCAGAACACACATGCCGCCTCTGCTACCGTCCGCTGAATCCCGTTTTCCCTGACTTATCTCCACATTCTTATGTCTGTACCTCAGACTGCGTTGTCACCGAAGCCAACCACTACCCGCTCTGCCCCATCGCTCTCGCTCTACTTAGCTGGCGTGGGGTCGGTAGGCACTGCGTTGCTCTATCAGCTTAGCGAGCTTCAGGGAGATGCGCAGCGTCCCCGTCTAATTGGAGCCTGCACCTCAACCCATGCTGCGTGGACGCCGCCGCACCCCACGCCCGGCGCGGTGAAGCACCACCTTGAGCACGGCAGCACACTGCACTGGCCCGCCGTGCTGGAGCGACTCATCGAGCACGCGCCGCGTCCGCTTGTCTTTGTTGATGCTACGGGGCATCCGGATGTGGCTGACCACTACACGACGTTGCTGGATGCAGGCATCCATGTCGTCACGCCGAGCAAGCTGGCCAACACCCGCTCGCAGCAGCACTTCGACCGGCTGCATGCAACGGCCGCACAGCACAATGTGCAGTACCGCTACGAGACCACCGTGGGGGCCGGACTGCCGGTGGTGCGCACGGTACGCGATCTGCGGGCTACCGGCGACCGCATCCACACCATTCGCGGAGCGGTGTCGGGCACGCTCACCTTCGTGTTCAGCCGGATGCGCGAGGGCGATTCCTTTAGCGAGGCGGTGCGGACGGCCATCCAAAAGGGCTATGCCGAGCCGGATATCCGCGACGACCTGTCGGGCGAGGACGTAGCCCGCAAGTTCCTGATTTTGGCGCGCACGGCGGGCGCATCAATCGACCGCGAGGACGTGGAGGTGGAGTCGCTCGTGCCCGAGTCGCTCCGCAACCTACCGCACCTGGCGTTTCGCCGATACGTCCACAAGGCCAACGATGCCTGGCGCGAGCGCGCCGAGACGGCGGCCTCCCAGGATGCGGTCCTGCAATACGTGGGCCGCTGGACGCCCGGCAGCGGCATCCGAGTAGGTGTAGAGGCCGTGCCCGCAGATTCTGACTTTGGGCAGTTGGAGGGCCAGGACAATCTGTTTACCATCACAACCAATCGCTATGCCACATCGCCACTTACCATTCGCGGGCCGGGGGCCGGTCCCGAGGTGACCGCCGCAGGGGTGCTGGCGGATGTGCTGCATGTAGCAGAAACAGCGTAAGCAGAGCAATACCCGTGTTGCGAAGCCACAACGCGGCAAAGAGAGAACGTCAAGGGGAATGTGTCCGCTTCCAGCGGAGGATTGCGCATTACAAAACACGAAGGCGGCATGGGCCGCTTCTACACCCTTGTATTATTCGTCCCTAACCTTTGGTGAGTACTATGCAATCATCTACCTTTTCTACCTGGACGCGCAGCCTGGGACTACTCACGCTGGCGTTTGCTCTCCTCTTCAGCCTCTCGGCCTGCGACTCCACCGACAGCAACGAAGATGACGACGGCCCCGGTGATACGCCCCCCGAAACGGTGAACATGTCAATTGGGGATGACGAGGTTGAAATGAATGCCTTCTTTGCTACTGGTGAAAATCCAGATACAGGCGAAGAGGGATTCGTCATTTACTTCACTGAATCGGATAATGTGACTGGCGAGCAAGACCTGCTTTCGGGGAGCGCGGCTTTCATGGGACGCGAAGGCCCCTTGCCCTCGCCAGATACCTACACATTCGCTGATTTGAGCATTGACGAGCAAGACAACGACCTTATTCAAGATCAATTTGGATTTGTGTATTGGGAGTATGAAGGCGAAGGCTTTCCATCACGTATCGTAGTTTCAAATAGTGGGGAACTCACAATCACATCGTCTGGAAGCGACCGCGTAGCAGGCTCGTTCGAGATTAATGCAACGGAAAATACATTTACCGGAGATGGCTTTAGGGAAGAGGAAGTAACTATGAGTGGTAACTTTGACGCGGGGCGCGTTGATGTCCTGATTCCAGAAGTTGACTTTTAGAGCCGTTTGGGTTTTGGTTCGAAGGCGAGAGCGAGCACCGGTAGAGCGAAACGAGGGCGAAGTCCGACTTACCCCAGTAAATCGCAAGGGCAGCACCTTTGACCCCAGCCCGGAAAAAAGCAAAATAGGTGCTAAAGTCCTGGATCGGTTCGCGGGGTAGGCGGATCGTTCAGCGGCAGATGAAGTATGGCACAACACGCGTTCCTTTCATCTGCTGTGCTACGTTCGCTGTGCGCTCATTCTTCATTTCGTTCACACGCGTCTTTGGGTTCAATTCAGTATCAGGGGCTGGGTGGATGTATATCTGCTCAGCCCTGATATT
>NZ_JAWOAR010000217.1:0-3888 GCF_046498435.1 Longimonas sp.
GCCGACGCCATCGGAAGGCGGTAGGTCATGGCATGCAGCGGCTCATCGCGTCCGCCCAGGTGGATGGGAGCCGTGCCGCCCGTGAGGGTGACCTCGGCATCCATCTGGCGCAGCGGATTGGCAATACGCGCCATAGGCCGGGCCCGCAGCGGGTCATCGCCGGTGAGCGTGCTCTCAAACGGCTGCCCGGCCAGAATGCCCGCCAGGAGCCGCATGGTGGTGCCCGAGTTGCCACAGTCAATAGGCGCGGCAGGCGCTTGCAATCCGTGCAGGCCCACCCCTTCAATGTGCACGGTGTCGCCTTCTGTTTCAATGGATACGCCGAGCTGGCGCAGGCAGGAGAGGGTGGATTGCGGATCGGCGGCCTGCGGGAAGCCATGCAGGGTAGAGCGCCCGTCGGCCAGGGCGGCCAGCATTGCTGCACGGTGACTCACGGACTTGTCGGCGGGAACGGATGCGGAGCCGTGGAGGGCAGACGCACGCGAGATGGTTTGGGTAGACATGATGGCGACAGGTAAGGCGATCGGAAACAGTGGGATGCAGAAGGCATCGTGGCGTTACCACACCGGCGTTTCGTCGGTGGGCGGCATCGGGAAGTCATTGAGCACGTCTTCGAGCAGCGCCTGGCGCTCGTGGTGCGGCAAGAACGCGTAGCGGAAGCCGTTGATGGCAATCTCGCGCAGCTGGTCGGCAGGCACGCCGCAGCGATCGTGGGTGCGCCACAATTCCTCGGTCATGCTCGTGCGGCTAAACAGCCGGTTATCGGTGTTGATGGTCACTGCCACATCGTTCTCCGCATAGTACGCCACCGGATGGGCTTCGTATCCCGGCACGACATGCGTTTGGACATTGCTTGTGGGGCAGATTTCCAGGGGGATGCGATGGTCAATCACATACTGCATGAGCTCCGGATCCTCCCGGAGCGTAATGCCATGTCCAATGCGATGCGCGCCGCAGTAGAACAGCGCCTGGTGGATGGAATCAGGGCCCCACGACTCCCCCGCATGAATTGTGAGGTTCATCATGTGGTTGCGCGCATGATAGAACGCATGCACATGGCCTTTGGGTGGATTCCCAGCCTCGCCTCCGGCCAGGTCGAACGCGGTTACGCCCTTGTGCCGATGCGCCACCGCGAGCTCCGCCTGACGCATGGAGGCGCTTTCGTATCGGTCGCGCAATCCGCAGATAATCAGCGACGTCTTGATGTCGTAGTCTTGCTCGGCCTCCTTCAGTCCAGCAAGCACGGCGTCGTTCACTTCTTCGAGCGAGAGCCCTTCCTCGGTGTGCAAGATAGGCCCATAGCGCACCTCCAGGTAGCGCACGTTCTCCTGCGCGTTATCCTCCGCCAGCTCATAGGCAATGCGATGCAGCGCCCCTTTGGTTTGCATCAGGGGGATGGTGTAGCGGAACCAGGCCAGAAACGCCTCCAGCGTCTCCGAATCGTCGATAGAGCGCAGAATCTCGCGTAGGCCCTCGACCGAATCGGCAGGGAGCACGCTCACTTTGCCCTGGGCTTTGGCCAGGTCGAGCATGGTGGCCAGCCGGAGCGAGCCGTCGAGGTGGCAGTGGAGTTCGGCCTTCGGCCAGGCAGCGATGTCATCGCGCGAGAGCACGGGTTCGGATGGCGAAGCGGTAGGCATACGGTGGGAAAAAGACACAGGAAAAGCAGCGAAGAGGTCCGGCGCGAGCCGGTTGCCGCAGTCAACACGAGCCTTTCCAGATCTGTTTCAGAGAGGAGGCCCTCTGGCTGTGATGACCCCGTGATCATTTGCGGGGAATTACGCCGTTGCAGCCTCCGGGGCCGGATGCAGGGGGAACTGAAAAACAGGGGCTCTGTTTAGCGGACTACCAGGCACCCCAACCGCCTGCCCTGTACTCGTGCTCGTCGCGCGCGGTTTAGCCTGTTTGAGCGACGGCGTTTCTGTTGTACTTTCCCCTTTGTTGCCATGGGCATGCCCGGACCTTTCGAAATGATCCTCATCTTCCTGGTCGTACTGCTGATTTTCGGCGCGAAGCGCATCCCCGAAATTGCACGTGGTGTGGGCAAAGGCATCCGCGAGTTCAAAGATGCCACCAGCGAGTTCAGCCGCGAGCTCGACGTAGAAGAGCGCCGCGACCGCATCGACGAGCCCCGGCGCCCCAGCCAGGGCCAGCCGCAGCCGCGCCAGCAATCGTCGGCCCAGCCTTCGTCGCAGGGCAATGCCGACAACGAAGCGCGCCCCTCGTCCGAGTCGGCATCGTAACGACGTGGAGCGCGTGGCTGGGTGCATCAATCTGTAAGAATGTATACGGTGCAACCCCTGCGCCTCGCTGTGCTGGGCACCTCTCCTGTTCGCATCACCCCCACTGCCTGACTATTGCCCTACATGAGTTACTCCACCTTTGCGGAGGCCCGCGCGGCCCTGTCCAATGGCGAGACCAGCTGTGAAGCGCTGGTCTCTTCGTATTTAGAGCGGATTGAGGCGTGCAACGACGCCGTGAATGCGTTTCTGACCGTTGACCGTGACGGTGCGCTCAACCATGCGCGCTACCTCGACAGCCAGCTGGAACGCGGCAACGACCGTCCGCTGGCCGGACTCGTGCTGGGCGTAAAGGACATGATCGCGATCAAGAACCAGGCGCTCACCTGCGGGTCGCGGATGCTGGAAGACTTTACCGCGCTCTACGATGCTCATGTCATTGAGCAGTTGCGGGAAGCCGGAGCCATCTTCATTGGCAAGACCAACTGCGATGAGTTTGGGATGGGCTCCTCCAACGAAACGTCGTACTTCGGCCCGGTGCAGCATCCCGATCATGCAGACTACGTGCCGGGCGGCTCCTCAGGTGGCTCGGCAGCCGCAGTGGCCGATGGCATGTGCCACATGGCCCTTGGCACCGACACCGGCGGCTCGGTGCGGCAACCGGCAGCATTCTGCGGGGTGGTCGGACTGAAGCCCACCTATGGGCGCGTGAGCCGCTACGGACTCGTATCGTACGCTTCCTCGCTCGATACCATCGGCCCGATGGGGCGCTCGGTTGAAGATGTGGCCTTGCTCTTTAACGCGCTGGCCGGACCCGACACGCGCGATGCCACCAGTGCTGAGGTGCAGGTGCCCGACTACACGGAGGCGCTGGGCCGCTCGGTCGAAGGCGTGCGCATTGGCCTCCCCGAAGAATACTTTGCCGACGGCCTCGACCCCGACATCCGCCGTATGATTGAGGCGCAGGTCGAGCAGTTGCGTGACCAGGGGGCCGAGGTGCAGTCCGTTTCGCTACCGCACACCAAATACGGCATTGCCACCTATTACGTGCTGGCCACCGCCGAGGCCTCCAGCAACCTGTCGCGCTACGACGGCGTGCGCTACGGCCACCGCGCCGATTTTGACACGATGGAAGCTGCGATCAAAGAAGAGCACGAGGCGCTGCATGAGCAGTTGGGCACGGCGCAGTCGAATGGAGATGCCGAGCGGGTGGCCCAGTTGCAGGATCAGCTCGACACCCAGAGCGATCTGCTTCGGGCGCTGTACGTGCAGTCGCGCACCGAAGGCTTCGGCGACGAGGTCAAACGTCGCATCATGTTGGGCACCTACGCGCTGTCGGCGGGCCACTACGACAAGTACTACGAGAAAGCCCAGCGCGTGCGCACGCTCATCCGCAACGACTTCTTGCAGGCGTTCGAGGACGTCGATGTACTGCTGACGCCCGCGACCCCCACGCCCGCGTTTCAGCGCGGCGAAAAGACCGCTGATCCACTCCAAATGTATCTGAGCGACGTCTACACCGTGCCAGCAAGCCTGGCGGGCGTGCCGGGGCTGTCGCTACCCATCGGCACACATCCCGATGCTCCGCATCTGCCCGTAGGCGCTCAACTCCTGGCCGCTCCCTTCGACGAAGCGGGCCTCTTGCACG
>NZ_JAWOAR010000317.1:0-6033 GCF_046498435.1 Longimonas sp.
TGAAGGCAGGACTCATACAGGACGTACGCAGTTGCAACTCACGAATGTCATCTCGTCGCGAGGCTCTGCCTCGTGACGCCGTCGTTTAGGGGCTCCGCCCCGTCCACAGGCAGGAAATGACGCCCCTCGGGTCAAGTGCGTAACTCCTCATCGGAGTGCTGCAACCGGATTTGGTATTACGCATGCCCCAAGCAGGCGCTCTGTCTGCGTGACCTGAGATGCTTCACTACGTTCAGCATGACTGGAGATGAAGGCAGGACTCATACAGGACGTACGCAGTTGCAGCTTACGAATGTCATCTCGTCGCGAGGCTCTGCCTCGTGACGCCGTCGTTTAGGGGCTCCGCTCCGTCCACAGGCAGGAAATGACGCCCTTCGGGTCAAGTGCGTAACTCCGATCCATATCAACCCAATCACAACGAAAGAACACAAACTTACGCGCCGCCTTGTGCGTGCAAATGATCCACATAGAGATCATCACGCACGCATTCTGCAATGTCCGACGCTCCCTACCTCATCGTTGGCGGTGGCACCATTGGACTGTCGTTGGGCTGGACCCTCGCACGCCGTGGAGCGGACGTCACCCTCGTTGAGCGCGATCGGGCCGGACGGGGCACCTCGTGGCTGGCAGCGGGCATGCTGGCGCCCGATGCCGAAATCGGCTTCGAGGAACTGGAGCTCTACCGCCTGAGCCGCGAAAGCCTGAGCCGCTGGCCCGACTTCGTGCGCGACCTGGAGGCGGATGCCGACATGGCCGTCGACTACCGCGATGACGGCACGCTCATCGTGGCCGACGATCCCGACAGCGAAGAGGCACTGCGCCGCCTGTACGACTTTCAGACCGAGCACGGCCTCAACGTCACGTGGTGCTCCGGCGCCGAAGCGCGCGAAATCGAACCGTTCCTGGCACCGCGCCTCGCTGCCGCCATCCACGCACCCATGGATCATCAGGTCGATAACCGGCTGCTGCTGAAGGCGCTGCGTGTGGCCTTCCAGAACGCAGGCGGCACCTTGCACGAAGGTACCGAGGTTGAGGCGATCCTGCCCAACGAAGACACGCCCGGCATCCGCCTGACCAATGGCGAAATCCTGACGGGGCAAGCTGTGGTCGTGGCCGCTGGCGTGTGGTCGCGCGAACTGGACGGATGGACGCCCGAGCATACGCCGTCGGTGCGTCCGGTGAAGGGGCAGATGCTGCAATGCACCATGCAAGGGGCCTTCGAGCTATCGCACGTCATCCGTGGACCCGACGCCTACCTTGCGCCCAAGAGCAACGGACGCCTCGTGATTGGCGCGACCAGCGAGGAGCGCGGCTTCGACACCACCGTCACCGCGGGCGGACTCTACGACCTGCTCGAAGGTGCGTGGGAGGTGGTGCCTGGCATCTACGACCTGCCGGTGGATGACACGTGGGCCGGGCTGCGTCCCGCCAGCCGCGACCATGCGCCGTTGCTGGGCCCCTCGGGCGATCCCGGCATCTGGTGCGCTACCGGCCACTACCGCCACGGCATCCTGCTTACGCCCGTCACCGCCCAAGAGATGGCGCGCCAGCTCCTGGATGGAGAAACCTCCGATTTAGTCGCGCCGTTTTTGCCGTCCCGTATGCACGCAACAACGCCCTCCGCCCCATGAGTACCGACACCGCAGCCACCATCCAGCTCAACGGCGACCCGCGCCCCATCAACCCGCCGCACCCACTCATGGATCTGCTGCACGATCTGGAGATCAACGCCGACACCCAGGGCGTGGCCGTGGCCATCAACGAAACAGTTGTCCGCCGCGAAGACTGGGCCACCACCACCGTGCAGCCCGGCGACGAGGTCGAAGTCATCCAGGCGCTCCAGGGCGGCTGAGCCGGCGCATCCTTCAGAACCCATAGAGCTCTGCGTCCGACGGTCCCCCGTCGGACGTGCACGACGGAGACGCTCCTGTGTCTCCAGTGACAATGCGACGGCGTGTAGAGCACTGTCACTATGCATTGCATCAACCGCTCCTTTTCCAAGCTTCCCTCGTTTTATTATGGCGGATGCGAAAGCCGTTGCCCCATCCACAACCGATTCCAGCTCCGACGCTGATGCGCTCACGATCGGCCATTACACCTTAACCTCGCGGCTCATGGTCGGCTCCAGCGGATATCCCAATCCGCAGGTCATGCTCGACGCCATCGACGCGTCGGGCGCCGACATGGTGACAGTCGCCATCCGACGCGTAAACGTAGAGAACCCGGCTCCCGAGAGCCACCTCGATCTGCTGCGAAAGGGCGGCCACACCATCTTGCCGAACACGGCCGGCTGCTACACCGCCCGCGAGGCCGTGCTCGTGGCCAACCTGGCCCGCGAGGCGCTCGACACCGACCTCATCAAGCTCGAAGTCATCGGCGACGACGAGATGCTGATGCCGGATGTCGAACAGCTTCTCAAGGCCGCTAAGACGCTCGTTGACGACGGCTTCACGGTGCTCGCCTACGCCAACGACGACCCCATCACCTGCCGCAAGCTGGCCGATCTGGGCTGTGCCGCGGTGATGCCGCTTGGCGCGCCCATTGGTAGCGGCATGGGTATCGTGAACCCGTACAACCTGCGCATCATCCGCGAAGAACTGCCCGACACGCCGCTCATTGTGGATGCAGGCATCGGCACTGCCAGCGACGCGGCGCAGGCGATGGAGTTGGGCTACGACGGCATCCTGCTAAACACGGCTATTGCCGAGGCCAAGCACCCCGTGCAGATGGCCCGCGCTATCCGCCACGGACTCGAAGGTGGGCGCCTGGCCTACCGGGCGGGGCGCATTCCGCGTCGCCGCTACGCCAAAGCCTCCTCGCCGCAGCAGGGCCGTGTCGGATCGTGAATCAATCGCTTTCGTCCTTTGTCCTTCCGGAGCCGCCCATCGCGCTCATTGCGAATGGGTGTGCCACACAGCCGGTAGCCACGTCGGTGCAGGCCGCTGTCGAAGCGGGCATCCGGTGGGTACATCTGCGCGACCATGAGGCTGAGCCAGAGCGGTTCCAGCAGGATGCCCAGGCGCTCGTTTGTCGCGTGCAGGCGGTGCAGCCGAGCGTCACGTTCACAGTGAACACGCGCCTGGAGGTGGCTCGCATGCTCAATGCTGGACTCCACACCGGATGGCGCGGGCCACGCCCTGAAGCGGTAACCGCGCCCGTTCCGCATCCGCTCGGGTACTCGGTGCACCACCTGCTTGAACTCCCCGCGCCCCGCTGGCGTGCAGTAGATTACGTGACGTACAGCCCGGTCTTCCCCACATCGAGCAAGCCGGGGCACCCCGGTACGGGCACGGCGGCGCTGCGCCGGTTTTGTGCACAGGCGGGTCTGCCCGTGGTGGCGCTGGGGGGGATCACGCCCGAGCGGGTGGCGGGGTGCTACCAGGCGGGGGTGCGAGGGGTAGCGGTGCTCTCTGGTATCCTTCACGCGCACGATCCGGGCACCGCCGCAGCCGCTTACCTCAACGCCTGGCGGACAGCTTCACGCAAGTAAATTAACCTTCGTATCCTCCTGTAAACTAACTTGTTTTTATGTCTAACAAACCAGTAGCGCTTACCATTGCCGGCAGCGACTCGGGGGGCGGTGCCGGGATTCAAGCCGACCTTAAGTCGATGGAAGCCAACGGCGTCTTTGGCACGAGCGTGATTACCGCGATTACGGCGCAAAACACCACAGCGGTTACCGATGCGCAGCCCGTGGCGCTCGACCTGATTTCGGCGCAGTTGGAGGCGGTGCTGAGCGACTTTCCGGTGGCGGCCATCAAAACCGGCATGCTGGCAACTGCTGACATCATTGAGCGTGTGGCCAACGAACTGGAGCAGCGCGACGGATATCCGCTTGTGGTCGATCCGGTGATGATTTCGAAGAGCGGATACGAACTGCTCGATCCTGATGCCGTGGCTACGCTGCGCAATCGGCTGCTGCCGCTGGCTACGGTCATCACTCCGAACCTGCACGAGGCGGGGCACTTGCTTAACACCACCGTGCGCACCGAAGCAGACATGCGTCAGGCCGCGCGCTCGCTCTTTAAGATGGGACCTAACGCGGTGCTCGTGAAAGGCGGCCACCTTGCCGCCACCGACGACGCGCTCGACGTGCTCTACGACGGGTCCACGTTCCATGCGGTGCGTGCCCCGCGCATCGATACGCCGCACACCCACGGCACCGGGTGCACCTACGCCTCGGCCATTGCCGCGCACCTGGCGCATCAGCGCACGCTGCCGGTGGCGGTGCGCCATGCCAAATCCTATGTGACGAACGCCATTGCGCACGCGCTCCCCTTGGGCAGCGGCCACGGCCCCACGAATCACTTCTTCCACCTAACGCCGTTCACCGAGTCCGCTTCGTTGGGCGTTGATTCAGACGTTGCATAGCGGACTTGCTTGAACAGTTTGTGAGGACGCGCAATGGCGGATCATTCCATTTTTGGGTGCGTGTATGGGTGCGCAACGGGCCGAGCGTGGCCCTGCATACCAATCTGCCCGTAGCTCAGATGGACAGAGCGGCGCACTACGGATGCGCAGGTCGGGGGTTCGAATCCTCCCGGGCAGGCCACCCCCTGACAGGCTTTATGCCGCGTCAGGGGTTTTTTGTGTTTGGGGGGATACGCAGCATCGCCATTGCTCCAGCACACAGGCGCAGCACGCACGGACGGCGCGGGGTACGGCAGCCCGCTCTTTTCGTGGAGCATTTTGCGCGCCCCTCTAATTTCGCGCAGCCTTGACAGGAGGCGCTGCATACGTAACGCAGACGGCACATCACAACCCAAGGGGCAGCGCCCGCACGTAAACTTTTCGCGCGGACACGGCGTAACGGAAATCCAACCTTTCAATGATTTCTGAAAACCGAAATGGAAGACGCCTCCGTCTTTACGTCGAATCGTGCTGATGAGCGGTCTGCGGAGCGGTCGCTACCGACGACGCTCGACGCAATTCGCGCCCCGGTGTCCGAGGAACTCGACGCGTTCCGCCCGTACTTTCGGGAGGCCATGCGCGCCGACCACTTTCTGCTCGATAAGATCACGCAGTACGTGCTCAAGCAGAAAGGCAAGCGCGTGCGTCCGCTGCTGGTGCTGTTGTCGGCTAAGGTGTGCGGCGAGGTCACCGAAATGAGCTACCGCGCCGCTGCGCTTGTGGAGCTGCTGCACACCGCCACGCTCGTGCACGACGACGTGGTCGACGACGCCGACACGCGTCGCGGCATGTTCTCCATCAATGCGCTGTGGAAGAACAAAATCGCCGTGCTCATGGGCGACTTCCTGCTCAGCCGCGGCCTCTTGCTCTCGCTCGACCATCAGGACTACACGGTGCTGCACGCGCTCTCGGATGCGGTGCGCCGCATGAGCGAGGGCGAGCTTCTGCAGATCGAGAAGGCGCGCTTCCTCGACATCGACGAAGAGACCTACTTCCGGATCATCTCCGACAAGACCGCCTCGCTCATCTCCGCCTGCACTGCCGCCGGAGCCCTCAGCGCCACCGATGACGACGACATGGTCGACCGGATGCGCACCTACGGCGAAAAGCTCGGACTCGCGTTCCAGATCCGCGACGACCTGTTCGACTTTGGCGCGGTGGATGCCGGAAAGCCGGTAGGCATTGACATGCAAGAAAAAAAGATGACGCTGCCACTCATCCACGCGCTGCAGCAAGCCGCCAAATCCGATAAGAAACGGGTTATGAAACGCGTGCGCACCGACGAAAAATCGGCTGCGGACATGAAGGCCATTGCGGAGTTTGCCCGTGAGCACGGCGGCATTGCGTATGCACAAGATCGTATGCATGCGTTTGCCGAGGAGGCTTACGAACTGGCTGGGTCGTTTCCGGAGTCGCCCGCTCGCGACGCGCTCATGGGACTGACGGCCTACACGATCCAGCGCACGCGGTAGTGCTCTGTCAAGGATAATTTTTCGGGTTGTGTGATAGTATGCACTCCCTCCCCCTAAATCCCCCTCCTCTGAGGGGGATTTAGGGGGAGGGATCCCATACTATCACCCAACCCGAAAAATTATCCTTGACAGAGCACTCCCGCGTGCGCTG
>NZ_JAWOAR010000018.1:0-11474 GCF_046498435.1 Longimonas sp.
CCTGGCCGCAAACCTGGAAGAAGGACAGAGCCTGGCCGATTCATTGGCCAAAGAAAAAAAGTACTTTCCTTCCGATTACGTGGCCCTGGTGCGCATGGGCGAAAAAGGCGGCAACCTCATGCAGGGACTCACGAGGCGGGTACGTGTTTAGTGACTTATAGATCGAGACATTAGGGGAGGGGCCGGAGATGCGGGGAGCGTGCCACCTGTGCGAGGTAGGCGTTGAGATCCTTCCGCCGGGGGCGTCAGGATGACTTGGGAGCGTGAACAACAGCTTGGCATTGTGAGGCGCTCCCTCCTCTGTAGTCATGCTGAACGCAGTGAAGCATCTCAGGATGACCTGTTGGAAAGCAATGCCGCCACGCCTGCAAAGGGGCGCCTAGTATGGAGTCCCTGGTATGGGGCGGCTCGTGCCAACCGTGCAGGACAGGCCATAGGCATCATGACGTGGTGGAGTGGGGAAGGTACACACTCTCATCTGCTCCCCTCTCCAGGGGAGCGGCTTCGGGCGGTGCGCTTCCACCTGTTTCTTCCTGCGCTAAACACGTACCACGGCGCGCCGTGTCCCTACCCATTTGATTGTATTGATCCTGGGTCCAACGGGCCGTACGTGTTTAGCGACTTGTAGCCCGGGACGCGTGCAGTTCCGATAGCATTCGCCCCACAGATTGCCGGGGACGCAAGTGGTACCGACAGTGGTCGGCACAGGTTACCCGGCTATGGGTTTCCTTAGCCCGGGATCAGGAGCGAAGCGGATATCCCGGGCAATCATCGAGGCCCGCTAAACAGATATGCTGTCGGCAGGATATCCCGGGCGATCTTTGAAGACCGCTAAACAGCTACACACCGTGCCTCTACGAGCAGGCTACGCCCGTCGTGGTGCACATCGCGTCGATGAACGAACGGATGGGCTCCGCGCCGCGCAGCCGCGCATCGACCGTGCCGTTGCGGTAGACCAGCATCGTAGGCACCACCTCGATGCCTTGCGCGCGCGCCAACTCGGGATAATCGGCGACGTTGAGCGTGCCCACTACCGCTTCGTCCTTCAGATCGCGAGACAGGCGCTCCACGTCGTCGGTCAGCCCCTGGCAGGCGTAGCAGCGCGGCTCCCAGAACTCCAGGATCGCGTGGTCAGCCTCCAGGATACGAGATGCGAACGTATCGTCTGTTACAGTGAGCAGGTGGGTATCAGTAGACATAGCGGTTGGGAGCAAGGCACAGAGTAACGAGTGATGCTGGGGGACATGCAGTCTGTGTGATTACTGCCCAAAACGCTACACCGCTGGGCACACGGAAGCAGGGTATGCAGCCCACGGCTCGTTTTGCGCTACTTCCCGATACAGAACTGCGAGAAGATCTGGCCGAGCACGTCTTCGTTGGTGACCTCGCCGGTGATAGCGCCGAGCGCATGCAGTGCCTCGCGCAAGTCGAGCGTGAGCAGGTCGCTCGATACGCCCTGCTTGTAGGCACTCTGCGCACGCTCCAGCGCGGTCTGCGCCTCTTGCAGATGCTGCCGATGACGCTTGTTCATGACGACAGCCGAGGCCTCGGTGTCGCGCAAGTCGGCATCGACCTGATCGAGGAGCGCGGTGGTGAGGCGGTCGAGTTCATCGGCATCGTCGAACGCATCGAGTGCCGAGAAGGAGAGCGCATGCCCCACATCGAGATCGGGCGTGCGTTCGGTGTCTACCGTGTCGGATTTGTTGGCGACAACCAGCGTGGGCACCGACGGCTCCGCATCCGATAGCTCCTGGAGGAATGCGCGCTCATCGGCGTCGAGTCCGCGCTGCTGGTCGTAGACATAGAGCAGCACATCGGCCTCGCGAATGGAGGCTTCGGCGCGGCGTACGCCCTCCGCTTCGATCTGGTTGGAGGTATCGCGCAGACCCGCCGTATCCACAAAGCGGAAAAGGAGTCCGTCGAGTTCGGCTTCGGCCTCGATCTCGTCGCGGGTGGTGCCGGGGGTGGCGCTCACAATAGCGCGGTCGCGCCCCACAAGCGCATTGAGCAGCGTCGATTTGCCCGCGTTGGGCCGCCCACCAATGACGACGCGTACGCCGTCGCGCAGGAGTTCGCCGGTGCGGTAGGAGTCGAGCAGCGTGGAGACAAGCCGCTGTGCGGTGTCGAGCAAAGAGGTGAGCCGTTCGCGATCCGCAAACTCGACATCTTCTTCGGAGAAGTCGATCTCCAGCTCCATGAGCGCGCAGAGGTCGAGCAGTTCCTCGCGCAGGTTGGAGAGGCGGTCGGAGTAGCGTCCGCGCAGGTGCTGCATGGATACGCGGTGCGCCTGCTCGGAGGAGGCGTGGATGAGATCTGCGACGGCTTCAGCCTGGGCCAGGTCGAGCTTGCCATTGAGGAAGGCGCGCTCGGTGAACTCGCCGGGCTCGGCCATGCGTGCACCAGCCTGGAGGAGCGCATCGAGCACAAGCTGCGGTGCCAGGTCGCCGCCGTGGCACGACACCTCGACGACATCCTCGCCCGTAGCAGAGCGTGGACCCTGAAAGACCGTTACGACCACCTGATCGAGCTCTTCGCCCTCTGCATCCACCACATACCCGACGTGGGCAGTGTGAGAAGCCACGTCGGTGAGATCGGCACCGCGAAAGCGCTGGCTCACAACGTTGCGTGCTTCAGGCCCCGACACGCGGATGATGGCGAGCGCTGCACGTCCGCGAGCGGTGGCAATGGCGGCAATGGTATCGGAATCGGTGGGCATGGGAGGTACGCAGCGTTACTTCCGTTTCTGCGCCTCTTTTTGGGCTTCTTCGGCTTTTTTCAGCATCCGGGCGAACCAGCCGTCTTTGCCATCACCGTTCTTATTGGCATCAAACCGTGTGTTGGGCTGCTCCTTCTCCTTATCCAGCTGCCAGTAAATGTACTTCTGTTGCGCTGCCGTCGTGACATTGTAAAACAGGTAGTAGAGGCTGAGCGCAGAGGCAAAGCGGTTGAAGATAAAGAAGATGAAGAACGGCAAGACCCACTGGAAGATCTTGGCCTGCGCTCCGGTGCTCCCGGTGCTGCTCATCTGGATACGCATGGTAAAGATCATGGAGACGCCCATCAGCAGCGTGAAACCGGCTACGTAGTCGCCATAGAACGGGATGCTGAACGGAAGCTGCAAAATGGGGTCAGGGGCCGAAAGGTCGGCGGCCCACAGGAAACTCTCTTGCCGCAATTGCACCGACTGCGGGATGTACAGATAGAGCGCAATGATGATGGGATACTGTAAGAACATCGGTAAACAGCCACCAATCGGGTTGACGCCCGACTCGCGATAGAGCTCCATCATTGCCTGCTGCTGCTTCTCCATGTCGTCCTCGTACTTCTCCTTGATCTTATCCATCTCTGGCTTCAGATCTTTCATCTTGGCCATGGAGCGGTACGACGACTTGGTGAGCGGATAGACCACCACCTTAATTAGGATCGCCAGCAAGATGACGACGAACCCGTAGTTGGGTAGGACGCCGCCCAGGTAGGTAAGAGCCGGAATGAACACGAAGGTGGCCAGCGGACGGGTAATCCACTCGAAGACGGCCCAGCCATAGTTTACCATGCTGTAGAGTTCGCGCTCATACGACGCCAGGTTGTAGTAGTCGATCGGGCCCATGTAAAGGGAGAACGACTGGGTGCTGACATCGGACGAGGCCGCGGGGAAAAAGAGGCGGGCCGTGGTGCCCTCGCCGCCGCGTACGGTTTCTGCGACCCCTTCTTCGCGGATAATTTCGGCACCATCGACTGCCGACTCGTCTTCGGGCATAAGCACTGCCGTGAAGTACTTGCTGCGGTGCCCAATCCAGCTTACCGAGCCTGACAGGCGGTTTTCGGCATAGTCGCCGCTGTCGTAGACGAGGCGTTCCATGGTGCCTCCCGAGAAAGCGTACACGCCCGAATCGATGCGCTCACCTTCAGGATCGTCTTCAGTGAAGGGCACGCCCTGGTCCCACACCACATCGTACCCATCGTTGGTGGCATAGGACCGTGCGTTTTGCTGTGCGATTTGGAAGTTGAGGTCGTAGGGCTCGGGCGTAAAGGTGTAGGTGTAGCTAAGCGACCCTTCGCCTTCTTCGCCGAGCGTGGCGGTAAAGGTAATGGAGGCCTCTTCGGTGCCATCCACGCGGAGGGTGTCGGGAGCCTCGGTCTCGAAGTGAAGTGCCCGGGTATCCACCAGATGGCTGGAGGGGGTCATGAACGACACGCCCGGTACACCTTGCCCCGTCGTATCGACCACCTGAACGGGCGTTTCGCGATCGAACTGCTCATAGTCGGTCAGCGTGAAGCGCTCGATGACGCCGCCCTGGGTCGAGAACTCGGCGGTGTACTGGTCGGCGATGACGGTGATGGTGCGCGCTGTGCCCGACTCGGCACGCGCCGTTGCGGGGTCGCTCGGCGTGTCGTCTGGATCTGCTTCTTGCGCGGCGGCTTCGCTGTCTGAATCATCCGTTGAATCACCAGACGCAAGTGGCGCAGCGTCATCTGATGCGGTAGTGTCGGCAGGATCGGCAGGGGACTCGGTGGTGGTTTCCTCTTCAGCCGAAGGCTCGGGCGGCTCAGGGCCAAACCAGACGAGCCACCCAAACATGATAAGTCCGAAGAGCAGCGTAGCAATGAGGATATTGCGCTGGTCTTCAGAAGACGGTTGGTTGCGCAGCGTAGACAAGGCGGCCAGGGGGTGGTGGATACGAAAAACAGTGACGACGATACCGGTTCGTTACAGCCCAGTCATATCGCCGTGGCGTGGGGAGCCGTCAGTCGGTGGAAGACGGGGCAGGGCAGTCGGGGAGCGCGTGGGTTGCAGCGCGGAGTGCACGGGGCACGTCGCGCAGGATGCTCGTGCGAGCGTGGTCGGGCGAGCCGCGAAAGAGAAGCATCATAATGAGCGGCGGTGCATCGTCAGGCAGCGCCTTGCGCAGGACGTACTGATGCTGGCGGTAGGTTTCGCGCAGATACCGTCGTATTTGCGTGCGCTGTACGTTGGTGGCGTATGTGCGTCCTGGGGCAAAGCCCACCTGCACGGGTACGTTGTGCCCCACTTCGCGGCGCGAGGCCCAGCGGTAGAGCAGGCGCACCGTGCCACAGGCTACCGTCTGCACGTCCGAGCGAGAGCGGTCGAACAGCGACGCAATAAGGCGCCGCCGCTTCAACCGATGCGTGCGTGGAAACGTGTAGCGACGGTCGGAAGCAGGCGGCGGCATGGGCATATTAGCATAACGAAACGACGCGCGAGCCCGCTACACAGGCTTACCCGAAGACGTATCGCTCACCGTCAGGTTCTTGCGTCCTTTCTTGCGGCGGCGTTTCAGGATCTTGCGTCCGTTCTTGGTCTTCATCCGCTTGCGGAAGCCATGCTTGTTTTTTCGCTTCTTGCGGCTGGGTTGGTACGTGCGTTTTGGCATAACAGAAGCCGTGAGTAGATGATCGCATACAACGATAGGCGACAGATTACAACGGAACACCCCATAAGTTGTTTAGCCTGTGCTGTGCGAAGAGATCGCCAAAACGCAATGCGTCCCCCAATATCCGCGTGGAACGGATCCCTGCTGCTTGACATTATAGGTGCTGCTAATGCATACTGCATCATGCAAAAAAGCATGCATGGGTCCTTAGCTCAGTTGGTTTAGAGCGCCTGCCTTACAAGCAGGAGGTCCCTGGTTCGAATCCAGGAGGACCCACACATCATTTCTTGGTAGTGGATAGAAGGTTGGTGATTACTGAAAGCCTCATCCGCTGGTCATCCTGACGCCCGACCACTGTCGGGGCCAGTATGACGATAGTGGCTACACGGGCCCACCCCGTTGCATCGTATCACGTAACGTCTGGCTACTACCCATTTCTTCTCCTCTCCACGTCTCGGGGCGGTCGCCGTTGGCAAGAATTGGTCCTCGGCTGGACCGCGATAGCGCTGGATTGTATACTGTGGCCATACGCTGCGTTGTATTCGGTTCTGGTCCGATCAGCGCCTGCTGTTTATAGATGATTTTTTCTATATGGCCTCTCGTTACAACCCCGACCGGCTTCGTGCTGTACAGCGCTACGCTGCACTGGAAAACGCCGTCCAGCCTGCACTCCGTCGTATTGTGCGCCTGGCGCAGCACGGCAGTGGCGCCACGGCTGCCGTCCTCACGCTCGTGGATGCCGAACACGTTACCGTACTTGCCCAGCAGGACCTCCCCCACGCCACCACGTATCCCAACCACGCGTTTGCTCCCTTCGTGGTAGAGCACGGCGACCTGCTCATCGTGCCCGATCTTGCTGCCGATGCCCGCTTCGCCGATCATCCACTCGTTGTGGATGCGCCATGCCTGCGCTCCTATGCAGGCGTGCCGCTGACCGACCCAAACGGCCAGGTCCTGGGGGCTCTGAGCCTGCTCGACATGAAACCAGGCACCCTGGCCGACGTCGCCCCGGGTATGCTGCATGATCTGGCAACCCTTGCGCGCCACGAGATGGATCACCACGTCTTGCCGCATGCCCATGCCTCCATTCTCGAAAGCATTACGGATGCCTTTTTTGCACTGGATACCGAGTGGCGCTTCACGTACGTGAACGACCGCGCTGAGCAGCTCCTTGATCGTCCCAATGAAGACCTGCTTGGGCGCAACGTGTGGGACGAGTTTCCCGACGCCGTCGATCTGAAGTTCTATACGGCGTACCATCAGGCCGTTGAGGCGCAAGAAAACGTTCACTTCGAAGCATACTTTCCGCCACTCAGTACGTGGTTTCAGGTGAACGCCTACCCGTTCGACGGGGGCTTGTCGGTCTACTTCAACGATATTACCGAACAGCGCGAGCTTGAAGACACGCTGCGCCGCCAACAGGCCGAAGCGCGCTTACTCTTTGAGTCCAATCCGCTGCCCATGTGGGTCTATGACCCCGACACGCTGGGCTTTCTGGATGTCAATGAGTCGGCGGTGCAAACGTACGGCTACGACCGCGATACCTTTCAAGAAATGACGATCCTCGACATCCGCCCCAAAGACGAGATTGGGCGGCTCAAAGACTATCTGACTACCGATCGCCCCGATCTGCGTTCGGCCCCGGGCGTGTGGACCCATCAACGCGCCGATGGCTCTACGCTGAAGGTGGAAATCACATCGGCAGTGGTCGATTTTGAAGGACGTGATGCCGTTCTCGTGACCGTAAATGACGTGACGGAGCAGTATGAGGCGCAGCAATCCCTTCGCGAGCGCGAATCGCTTATCACCTCCATCAACGAAAACATTGCCGAGGGGCTCTACCGTGCCTCTGCAGAGGAGGGTCTCGTTTATGTGAACGACGCGTTTGTACGGCTTTTTGGATACGACAGTGCCGAGGAGCTGTACGCGCTCGATGACCTTACCGTACTCTACGCAGATCCCGAAGAACGTTATCACTTCATCGACCAGGCACATGATCAGGGCTACCTGCGCAATCAGGAAATCAAGTTTCAGCGGGCCGATGGATCTATGTTCTGGGGCCTTCTTAGCGCCAGTGTAACGCGCAACAACGACGGCAGCGTGCACCACCGCGACGGATCTGTGCTGAACATCGACGCTCGCAAGGCGGCTGAGCAGAAGCTGCGCCGCCGCGAGGAATACCTTACCGTTACGCTCAACTCCATTGGTGATGCAGTTATCGCGACCGACCCCGAAGGCCGCGTTACCGAGATGAACAACGTAGCTGAAACGCTTACCGGCTGGCCGGCCGAGGATGCCTTCGGGCGTCCGCTATCGGTTGTGTTTCCGATTCATAATGCACACACCGGCGCGCCTGTTGAGAGCCCAGTAGATAAGGTGCTTCGCGAGGGCCAGGTCGTCGGGCTCGCCAACCATACCGTTCTCACAGCGCGTGATGGCACCACGTACCAGATTGCCGATAGCGCGGCTCCGATCCGCGCCAGCGACGACGGCCCTTTGCTGGGTGTAGTGCTCGTTTTCCGCAACGTAACCGCTGAGTACGAACGCCAGGCTGAGATGGAGGCCGAGCGCCGTCGCCTGAAACTGGCGCTGCGCGGGGGCGACCTGGGGCTGTGGGACTGGAACCTGGACACCGGCCATGTGCACTACAATGAGCGCTGGGCCAGGATGCTCGGCTATGATCCGGAAGATATTGCTCCAACCGTTGAGGCTTTCCGCGACCGCGTACACCCCGACGACCGCCCGCGCGTCTTTGATGCCATTGACGCGCACCTTGCTGGCGAGACCGACTTTATTGAAATGGAGATCCGTATGCGCGCACGCGACGGCTCGTGGCGGTGGGTGCTAGACCGGGGCCAGATTGTGGAGCGCCATCCCGATGGTTCAGCCAAGCGCATTGCAGGCACGCATCTCGACATCACCGAGCGCAAGGAGCGCGAGGAGGCGCTGCACCATGCCAATGTGATGATGGAGCAGGCGCAGTCGGTTGCCGAAATGGGCAGCGGTGTGTGGGACCTCGCCCGAAACGAAGTCCGTCTCTCGCCCGAAGCGGCCCGCCTGCTTGGCTTCGATGATCTTACCTGCTCCATCGAGCAGTTCTTCAATCTGATTCACCCTGACGACCGGGAGGCCCTCATGGCGGAGGAGACGCTTCTGGAAAAAGGGCACGATGCGTACAGCGAATATCGCATACAGCCCAAAGACTCGACCGACGTGCGCTGGATTCGGGGCCGCTCGCGCGTTACGGCATTCGATGATGACGGCATCCCCACACGCATCCTGGGCGTGCTGCTTGACATCACCGAGCAAAAGCAAATGACTGAGGCACTGGCCCGGCAAAAGCAGCTGTTGGATACAACCGTTGATAGCTTACCGGGTATTTTCTATCTGGTTACGAAAGATGGCGAACTCCTTCGGTGGAACAAAAACTTTGAGACTGTAAGTGGATATTCGGCTGACGAACTGGTCGATTTGCATCCCGCAAACCTGTTTGAAGGGAAGGACCGGGCTCACATCCAAGAACGCGTGGCACGCGTCTTTGAAGAGGGACATGCCACCGCATCTGCAACGCTGGTGTCAAAGTCAGGCTCACGGACGCCCTACTTTTTTACAGGCAGTCGCATCATGCTTGAAGGCCGCTCCTGCATGGTCGGGGTTGGCGTAAATACGACCGACCAAAAGCAGGCCGAGGCGGCTTTGATTGAACGTGAACAGCGTGTCGAGGCGTTCTATGATGCCATGAGCAGCTTGACGCAGACCGAAACGGCTCAGATGCTGGCCGAGCGCGTGTGTACACTCATTACGGATACGCTTCAGTATCCGATCTGTGCAATCCGCTATGCGCAACACAATGCACTGGTGCCCATAGCGGTGTCAGACGTGTCGAAAAATCTGATGGGGGGCGACCGCCCTTCGTATCCCCTGGATGGCCCCGGCGCTGTTGTGCGTGCTTACCGGAACCAGACCACGATTCGGTACAGCGGCAACGACCCAGCCGACGCGATTCAGCAACCCGGCACGGTGCAATCGGCAGTGTACGTGCCAGTGGGTATGCATGGCACCATCTCGGTGGCCAGCCCTTCACCCGATGGCATTGCCTCGTTTGATACGAAACTCCTTGAGATTCTGGCTCACAATATGGCGAGCATCCTTGATCGCATTGAGCGCGAGGCGGACTTGCGCGCGGCCCGCGACGAAGCCGAAGAGATGAACCGCCTGAAGTCGGCCTTCCTTGCCAACATGAGCCACGAAATCCGCACGCCGCTCACCTCTATCATCGGATTTGCCGAGATTCTGCGCGACGAGGCCGACGAATCAACCCAGCGGTTTGCCGATCTAATCCATACCAGCAGCCAGCGTCTTATGGATACGCTCAAGTCGGTGCTCGACCTGTCGAAGCTGGAGGCCGGTGCAATGACGCTGAGTCCGGTGCCTGTTGCTGTTCATACCGAAGTCCAGAACACGGTAGATCTCTTCCAGCCCCGCGCCGATGAGCACGAGGTTACACTTGCAGCACATGGCACGGATACCAAGTGCACCGCTGTGCTCGACAAAAGCGCACTCGACCGCGTGCTCAGCAACATCATCAGCAACGCCATCAAGTTCACACCTGCCGGGGGATCCGTCAACGTCTCTCTTCACACAGATCCCGATTCGGTCGAAATCGAGGTTGCGGATACGGGGGTCGGGATCGACGAGGCGTTTCTGCCGGATCTGTTTGAGGCGTTCACGCAAGAGTCCACCGGAAACACGCGCGCCTTCGAGGGGAGCGGGCTCGGACTGGCCATCACCAAACGCCTTGTGGACATGATGGAGGGCACTATCGAGGTAGAGAGCACGAAAGGCGAAGGCACCACGTTTACCGTGCGCTTGCCGCGCGAATCATCGGCACTGCCTGAAGACGCCAGCACCATTTAGTTCGCTACCGCACCGGGGATAGCCCCGATGCATCAACGCGGGCTTTGCACGTTTCCCTGTTCTCGCATTCCCAATTGAGCGAGGCCCAGGCGGTGCCTTCGATCCCTTCCAGTTCGAAGCCGCCGTCGATGCTTGAGAGGGCAAACAGGAAGCGATCGGCCTCTTCGGCCTCAGTCATGCCAAAGTAGTTGACCTTGACGCCGTTGTGGCCTGCCCAGCTTAGCGTCTCCCACGCACAGCCTGCGTTGCAGGTCAGCGCAAAGCCGTCGTCGGTCGGTTCGACAACGATGTCAAACTCAGCAAGCGATGACTGCGCAGCAGCCTGGGGCGTGATTGCACACGCGGCAACCATGAGAAGCGCGCCGATAGCGATGGAGCGGGCTGTACGTAGAATCATGGGATGGTAAACTTAATTGTGAGAATGTAGTGGGTGCCGCCTGAAAGACAGTACACTATCTCCGCTCAGGCGACCGGTTCGTTGAATAGAGGCTATTCGTCGAGGCGATGGATCCAGACGTTGGGGCGCGCGGGTACCATCGCGGTGTATATGTGCGTATCCGTGGCGGCCTCTATCGTCTGGCCAACAGGCAACTCGATGGTCTGGTAGGTTTCCGTCGTCGGGTCGATGCGATGCCAGGCTACCATGATCTCTTCGGCCTCCTCGGGACTGAGTGGCTTGTCGGGTTCGGGAGATGCTTCCTGGATCCAAAAGCGCCCTTCCGAATCCACGTGCAATGCTTCGTAGGCCGGGTGCGTGTCGTGGAATCCAGCCTCTTCGATCATGGCGAGTTCTTCCCCATCGTAGATATCGCGGTAGAATCCAATTTCAGACGATGTTACGGGAAGTGCGGTGTGGTCTACATCAAGAGCGAGGCTATCATGCCCCTGCGCATCGCCGCACCGCACGCGCAGCGAGTCCGACCACCTGTAGCATACGCCGGTGTCGGTGTAGGAATAGAACGCTTTCCGCCCAAATGGACGCTCAACGCTCCGGTGATGCCCATTTTGGACGCGGACGTGTATCTCATCAAGCGGCATCTGGTACAGCTCATCCTGAATGTTCTCATTGCGATCTACACGCATGAGCCAGATGCCGGGGGCTCGTTCGAAGTTTGGGTTCTTCGGGCGGCTGTATGAAGCCAGCAATGCTCCTGAATCCGTCTT
>NZ_JAWOAR010000044.1:0-3937 GCF_046498435.1 Longimonas sp.
TGAAAAGTGCCGAATCTGCCATGCCTGCAACGACCTCGCCCCCAGCCCCTCCCGATACCCGTCGTGCACCGAGCACGCTCCACGCCTACCGCTTCTCGCGTGCGCAGTATTGAGCGTATGGTGGATGCGGGCGTGTTCATTCCTGACCAGCAGGTGGAGTTGATTAACGGACAGATCGTGCCTATGAGTCCGCAGAACAGTCGCCATGCTGCCGTTACTACGCGCCTGCTACATCTGCTCATGGATACATGCCCCGAGGGCTATCACGTCCGCAGCCAGGTGCCCCTTGCATTGGGCTCCGCCTCCGAGCCTGAGCCGGATGTGATAGTTGTGCCCGGGTCGAACGAGCAGTACATTGATGGACATCCAACAACGGCTGCCCTCGTCGTTGAAGTCGCCGATACCCCGCTCGCCTACGACCGCGATGTGAAGCGCACGCTCTACGCCCGCCACGGCATCCCGACCTACTGGATTGTGAACCTATCGTCGTCGTGTGTCGAGGTGTATTTCGATCCAAAAGACGACGATTACGCCTCCAAACAGACCCGGCAGCGCAACGACAGCCTGGCGGTGCCGTTTGCCGAATCTACCATTGCCTGTTCCGACCTGCTCCCGAAGTAACCGCGTATGCCCACCGACTTTGCCCCCCGCACTGCCACCGTCAGCCGCACGACCAACGAAACTGACATCTCCGTCTCGGTCAACCTCGACCCTGAACAGGTCGAATACGAAAACGACACCGGGATCGGTTTTCTGGACCACATGCTCGACCTGTTCGCGCGCCACGGCGGGTTCTCGCTGGACGTAACCTGCGACGGCGATCTGTACGTCGACGACCACCACACCACCGAAGATGTAGCCATCACGCTGGGGCAGGCCGTCCGCGAGGCGCTTGGCGACAAGGCGCACATCGCCCGGTACGGACACGCCTACGTGCCGATGGACGAAACCCTGGCCCGCAGCGTCGTGGATCTGTCGGGGCGCTTTTACTGTCGGGTTGATGCGGACTTCGATCGCTCTACTGTGGGCGATCTCTCCACCGAAATGGTGCCGCACTTCTGGTACTCGTTTGCCGAGCACCTGCGCTGCAACTGGCACGTTACCGTGCTCTACGGATCCAACGCGCATCACAAGATCGAGGCGATGTTCAAGTCTGGGGCCCGGGCGCTCCGGACGGCTGTTCGCCGCGATGCCGCACAGGACAAAGTGCTCTCCACCAAAGGCACGATTTAGCCTACAGGCTGCCCCCTCTGTCTCCAAAACGACGACACGCCCCCATGTTCAACGACCACACCCTTGCCATTCTCGGCGCCGGAAGCATCGGCCAGGCGCTTCTGGGCGGACTCATCGGCGATCTACTTCCGCCGGAGCGCGTCATTGCCACGCGCCGTTCCGATGCCGGGCAAGCCGCCCTCCGCGACGCCTACCCCGACATCCACGTGACCAGCGATAACGCCGCGGCGGTTGAGGATGCTTCGATCGTGCTCATCGCGTGCAAGCCGTATCAGCGTGCCGAACTGTTCGAGGCCATTCGTCCCGTGCTCCACCCCGAGGCCCTTGTAATTTCGGTGCTTGCCGGAATTCACAGCGACACGCTTGCCCGCGAGCTCGACAGCACGAATCCCATTGTGCGCGCCATGCCTAACACGCCTGCGCTTGTGGATGCAGGGGCCACCGCTCTGGCCGCCGGGTCGACGGCAACCGAGACGCATCTCGACCTGGCCACAGCCATGTTCGAGGCCGTAGGCACCGCCGAGGTGGTGAGCGAAAAGCAGATGGACGCCGTCACCGGCCTGTCGGGCAGCGGCCCCGCCTACGTGTTCATGTTCATCGAAGCCCTCACCGATGCGGGTGTGCAGCAGGGACTGCCCCGCGACGTAGCGGCCCGGCTCTCCACGCAAACGGTCTTCGGCGCGGCCAAACTGACCCGCGACTCTGGCGAGCACCCCGCCATTCTCCGCGACGGCGTTACCACACCCGGTGGCACCGCCATTGCTGCGGTGTCGGAGCTGGAGGCACACGGCCTGCGCACTATGATCATCAACGCCGTAGAAACCGCCACCCGTCGCTCCCGCGAGCTGAACGAATCCAACGAATGAGCGAATGCCCGTCTGTTAGATCTACGTCCTCCCACGAATCTCACCCCCCCCACATCCCCTATGACGACCATCATCGACTACGGCATCGGCAATTTGCGCTCCATCGAGAAAGCCTTCGAGGCGGTCGGGGCCGATGTGGTGCGCACCGACGACGCCGACACCATTCTTAGCGCCGACCGCGTAGTGCTGCCGGGCGTCGGCGCGTTTGGCGCATGCATGACTGAAGTCGCCGCTCGCGAACTGACACCGGTAGTGCGCGAGGTCGTGTCAAAAGGTACGCCGTTTCTGGGCGTCTGCGTGGGGATGCAGATGCTCTTCAGCGAGGGCCACGAGCGCGGCACGTACGAGGGCCTCGACATCATGCCCGGCACTGTTGTGCACTTCAACGATGCCAAGAACGCTACCGACGCTATGTCCACGCACAAGGTGCCGCACATGGGCTGGAATACGCTTGATGTGCACCGCGAATCGCCGCTCTTGGCCAACATCAAACCCGGCGATTATGTCTACTTTGTGCACTCCTACCACGCGCAGGCCGAGCGCGATGCCGACGTGCTGGCATCCGCTTCATACGACCACGCCTTTCCCGCTATCGTGCAGCGCGACAACGTGTTCGGCGTGCAGTTCCACCCAGAGAAGAGCCACGCGGTGGGGTTGCAGTTGCTCAAAAACTTTGCCGCCCTTTCCTGATACAACCGGATCCATCCGGCTTTCCTCCCCACAGTCTCCCGCATTATGGCTCTTGTCATTCCCGCTATCGACCTGCGCGGCGGACGCTGCGTGCGCCTCCACCAAGGCTCGTACGACGACGAAACCGTCTACTTCGACGATCCTGTAAAGATGGCGAAGCTGTGGCGCGTGCAGAATGCGCGGGTGCTGCATGTGGTAGACCTGGATGCCGCCCGTGGCGACGAGAGCCCCAACCGCGAAGCCATTCGCGGCATCACCGATGCGCTGGACATCCCCGTGCAGATGGGTGGCGGCATCCGCTCGCTCGACGACATCGAGGCGGCGCTGGAGATGGGCGTGTATCGTGTCATCATTGGCACGGCTGCCGTGCGCAACCCGCCCATGATCAGCGAGGCGGTGGAGCGCTTTGGTCCGCAGCGCATTGTCGTCGGCATCGACGCACGCGACGGCGAGGCCCGCGTGCAGGGCTGGACCGAGGGCTCGGGCGTAGATGCGGTGGAACTGGCGCTCGACATGCAGGAGCGGGGGGTTTCGCGCATTGTGTACACCGACATCAGCCGCGATGGCACCATGGAGGGGCCCAACGTGCAGGCATATCGCACGATGGGCGCAGCGCTCTCAACGACGAAGGTAACCGCCTCGGGCGGCGTGGGAGCGCACAAAGACCTGCTTCGGATCCAGACGCTGGCGCGCTACGGTGTCGACTCGGTGATCGTAGGCAAAGCACTCTACGAAAACGTCTTTCCCTGCCAGCAATTCTGGGGCTGGAACCAAAAAGACGAGATCGACCTCGACACCTTCTCCACCGCCCCACTGCGTGATCCTTCGGTGTTGCAGTAACTCTTCCCCTTTCGGTAGTGGGTAGACGCCAAGTGATAGCTCCCCCCTGATAAAAAACCTTCCCTGGGGCGAACGGTCCTCCGTTCGCCGTCGCCAACCCCGCCGGAGACGTCCGCGCTGGAGGCGCTACCAGTCTCCGGCTACTGGCCTATTTCTTCCGTCACTTACGCATTGATCCGCTGCCTCCCTTTCCGTCCCCCACCCGTCCACCCCTCCAAACAACATGCCCTTAGCCAAACGCATCATTCCGTGCCTCGACGTCGATGAAGGCCGCGTCGTGAAAGGCGTCAACTTCGTGGATCTGGTCG
>NZ_JAWOAR010000080.1:0-2691 GCF_046498435.1 Longimonas sp.
CTTCAGGGGCTGAGCAACCTGGTCCCGGGGAAGGGTCAGAAACTTGATCTTTACATACGCTCCGTCCTGGGGCAAAACCTGCACCCGATAATAAGGAGACGCGTTGTCGGCTCAACTCCTTCTGTCTAACCACCCGCCATCTACCTCCCGAAAAAGGGAGAGAACCCCAAACAGGCTCTTAGCCGGAGCGCCTGTCCCGCAGACTTCCGGTACCTTGTGCCGAACGCTTTTGGCTCCGCTTGCATCCCCCGCGTATCCTCCCCTGACCGTTTCTCCGTGGCCCCATGATTGCAGATCAGTTCGACGTCTTTCTTCTTGATTTGGATGGCGTGCTCTACCTGGGCGACGAGCCCCTCCCAGAATCCATTACGGCGATGCGGCGGCTACTTGACCGGGGCGCGGCGATCCGCATCCTTACGAACAACCCGCGCCTCTCGCGCCAGGCCTTGGTCGATCGGTTTCAGGCCGCCGATCTTGCAATCAGCATAGAGCACATCGTTACGTCGGGCTGGGCGGCGGCACGCTTTCTGGCGCAGCAGGGGGTTACGCAGGTCGATGTCGTGGGCAGCGATGGGGCCCGCGCGGCATGTGCCAACGAGGGGCTTACGCTCACGGACGCAACCCCGGAGGCTGTTATCGTGGGGGCCGATCGCGCCACCACGTATCTCGACTTGCAGCGCGCAATGGACCACATCCGCAGCGGTGCGCGGTTTGTGGGCACCAATCCCGATACGTCGTTTCCGACGCCTTCGGGCCGCGGACTCGGCGCCGGGGCCCTCATTCAAGCCCTTGAAGCTGCCACCGGCGTGCAGGCAACCATTGCCGGGAAGCCCGAGCCGCTGATGTTCGATGTGGTGCGCGCTGCATGTGCGCCCGGCACCCGCCTCGTGATGATCGGCGACAACCCGGATACCGACATTCGGGGCGCCCACCGTGCGGGCATCGCGAGCATCCTTATGGCACATCCGTCGGGGCGTTTGGGGGATACGGAAGTCAGTCCCGTCCCCGATCTGACCCTCACCTCCCTTGCGGCTCTCTTCGACGACGATCGTTCTCTGGACGTGTAGGCTGTGCCACGTGCTGCACGGGATCTGCATGGACGCGCCCCACTTGGCATTCGTATCATACTGCACGAAAGGGTTCACTGCCCACACATGATCACACCACACAATCCAGCGCGTCGAGCGCCATGTGGATGAGCAGACCCAGTCCAATCCAGTGCAATATGCGGACTGTGGGGGCTGCCTCGTCTTCGGAGTGACTCATGAACAGCAGTGGGACGGCAAACAGCAGCGCATAAACCACGATCGCAGGTGTCGTGTGCAGCGGGTGGAACCCGATTGAGCAGCGTGCGGGGTCGTAGATCGGCGTTGCCAGCAGATGGTCGGCATCCACGATCATTGTAGCTAACTGGACGATCGCAGCGCGCCTCCAATGCCTGGGGTAGAACACATATGCTACGATCAGTGGGACGACGAGATGCAGCGCGATGTGTAGCATGAGGAAGTTGAAGTTCGTATGATCCGCATTGGTGCGCGCTGTGCATCTCCAGCGCGGGACGTTCCCGTACCGCACTACTGATGAGCCTGGCTCCTGGCGCCGAGGCCGGCATGACTTGACCTAAAAGGTGCTCCCTTCGCCGGACCGGCTTGCGTCCCTGGGGGAGAAGGGCAGTTGAGGGACGTTCGATTTGCGGTCCTAAAGGATCTCAACGCCAGCTTCTGGTGCCCAGCATCCCCCATTCAACCAATAGGTAGGGACACGGCGCGCCGTGTCCCTACGGTTGCCTGCATACATCATGCTCGTCCCCGAATGGGTATGCGAGCACATGCAAGCCCCCATCCAACAAACAAACCGCCGATGAGGGGGCACCTCACCGGCGGGTTGGGATCGTGATGATCGTGTGATGCGCTTACCGCACGACTGTAACCTTCTGCGTGGTGCTGAAGCTCTCGCCGCGCATGCGCACGATGTAGAGCCCGCTGGCCAGGTCGTTCGCGTTGAGCGTCACTTCACGCATCGTGTCGCCCTCCACATTCTCATCGAGGAGCGTACGCACGCGCTGTCCGAGCGTGTTGTACACCTCAATGGTGACCGGCTGTGACTCTTGCACCGCAAACTGCACGGTGGCCTGATCGCTCACCGGATTTGGATAGGTGGAGAGTTCGTATTCGCCGTTCAGGCCGATCTCCACTTCAATGGGATCGGAGAGCGTCTCGTCGCCATCCAGGTCCACCTGACGCAGGCGGAACGTGTGCGTACCGGCTTCCAGGTCGCTGGCGCGGAAGCTGTACGACTGCGGTTCATCGGTGGTGCCGGCGCCTTCCACGAACGAGAGGCGTTCGAAGCTCTCGGCGTTGGGCGCTTTGTGCTCTACGTCGAAGCCCGCGTTGTCTGTCTCGCTGGCGGTACTCCACTCGATGAGTGCATCCTGCCCATCCGACTGCCCACCGAAGTTGTTCAGTTCCACCGGCAGCGGCCCAGCGTCGGGGTCGATGGTGAGGGTGAAGCGGATGTCGGGGGTGCTTCCGTCTTCGCTGTTGTGGCGGACAATCTCAGGTGTGTGAAAGCTTTCTTTCAACTCAGCTCTCATATTTTGCTGTGTGCTGCTACAGTCCGTTTCTGCAGGGAGATTGAAGGTGAACGGTTCATCTGCACGGAGATCAAACTCTTCCTCTGTTTGAGTGTCAC
>NZ_JAWOAR010000338.1:0-27897 GCF_046498435.1 Longimonas sp.
ACGAGGGCGGGCGCCACACGCCGTTCTTCCCGGGATACCGCCCGCAGTTTTACTTCCGTACGACGGACGTGACGGGAGACATTGAGTTGGAGGAAGGCGTTGAGATGGTGATGCCGGGCGACAACGCGACGTTTACGGTGGAGTTGATCCAGCCGGTTGCGTTGGAGGAAGGCCTGCGCTTTGCGATTCGCGAAGGCGGACACACCGTCGGCGCTGGCGTCGTCACCGATATCCTCGACTAAGACGTCCATACCTTGCCAGCGGTGGGCAAGCCTTGCTTGCCCACCCATTCACTTGCATCTGCTGAAACTGACCCACTGCAATGGCCACCCAGCAAAAGATACGTATCAAGCTGAAGTCGTACGACCACATGCTGATCGATAAGAGCGCCGAAAAGATTATTCGGACGGTCAAGTCGACGGGTGCGGTGGTAAGCGGGCCTATTCCCTTGCCGACGAAAAAGAAAGTGTATACGGTATTGCGCGGCCCGCATGTTGACAAGAAAAGCCGTGAGCAGTTTGAGCGGCGCCACCACAAGCGTCTGATCGACATTCTCTCGTCGAACAGCGAAACCGTCGATGCACTGATGAAGCTGGAGCTCCCCAGTGGAGTTGATGTAGAGATCAAGGTATGATAGCTTTGCAAGCGAGAAGCGGCGAGCTTCTGATTCTGCTCGCGCTTTTCGGAGCCATAGCGGGCTGCACAACAGCGCCCGAAGATGCGCAGTTACAGGCCCTCGATGGTACCTGGGAGATTACCGAACTGGAGGCACTCGGGCCGCGAGGCGATCTAACCGAAGCGCTGCGCTCGCAATACACTGAGCCTCCCACGCTAACTATTGAAAACGGCGATCCAGCCCGTTACATCGTAGCGGGCACGCGGACATCTGAATCGGACACTCTGCACATAGAAGGTCAGGTTCAGGAAGTGCGTTCAAATGAGATCGCCTTCGTTAGCGGATTCGAAACCGACATTGTATGGACGCTCGACGTCCGAACCGGAACACGAGCCCGCCTGGTATCGGGACCAGGGGTGCAGGGGCCGGCTCCGCTTCTGCGTGTGCTGTTCCCTACGCTCACCTGGAGCGATACCGATGGGGCCCGACTTCAGATTGAGCGCAACGACTGAACGCAACGACTGATATGGCGAGTGTGCACTGCGCCTCGCATCCCGACCTGAATTTACTGACCGGCATAATTGACCGACCGTCATGAGTAGCGGACTGATTGGCAAAAAGATAGGAATGACCAGCGTGTTTGACGACGCAGGCAATAACATTGCGTGTACCGTCATCGAGGCTGGGCCGAACCTGGTAACCCAGGTAAAAACCGAAAGCGGCCCCGACGGCTACGATGCGGTACAGCTTGCCTTTGATAGCAAGCCGGAAAAGAACACGACGAAAGCGATGCAAGGTCACTTTGCCAGCGCTGGCACCGAGCCAAAGCGCAAAGTTACCGAGTTTGACCGCACCGACGAGGCGCTCAAACGCGGTGATGAGCTGCATCCTGATGATGTGTTCGAGGAAGGCGAAGTGATCAATGTGGTCGGCATCTCGAAAGGGAAAGGCTTTCAGGGTGTTGTGAAGCGCCACGGCTTTGCTGGAGTGGGAATGCGTACGCATGGCCAGTCAGACCAGCAGCGTCATTCCGGCTCGGTAGGCGCCTCTGCCGATCCCTCGCGTGTGTTCAAGGGAACGCGCATGGGCGGACGTACAGGCAATGACCGTACAATGATTAAGAACCTGGAGATTGTTCAGATTCTGCCGGACCACAATGCTGTGCTCGTGAAAGGCTCTGTGCCCGGCGCGAAAAACAGCTATGTGGAGCTTCACAAGAAATAACGCCCCGCCGCTAAAACAGCGGAACGAAGGGACCGTACCGCACCGAGTGATTGCACCTTCTGCACAAGTACTACACCATGGATCTCGAGATTATACAAGAAGACGGCGCCGCATCGGGCCAAACGGTGACGCTTGATTCGTCTGTGTTCAACATCGAACCGAATGACCACGTCATCTGGCTGGATGTAAAGCGGATTCAGGCGAACCAACGTCAAGGCACGCACAAAACCAAAGAGCGCAGCGATGTGCGCGGAAGTCGGCGCAAACTCTATCGCCAAAAGGGCACGGGTAATGCGCGTGCTGGCGATGCAAAATCACCGATTCGGCAAACTGGTGGCCGTGCACATGGGCCGCGCCCGCGCTCGTACTCGCAGAAGGTCAACAAAAAGACCTCGCGCCTCGCACGGCGTTCTGCACTCTCCTACAAGGCCCAGAACGATGCCTTGTATGTGACCGAAGACTTTAGCATGGACACACCCAGTACCGGAGATCTGCGGAGCCTCCTATCGCTCCATGACCTGAGCGACTCCAAGGTGCTCATCGTGACAACGGATGTCGAAAAAGAGATCTATCTGTCGGCACGTAACCTCTCGAAGGTGAACGTGCGCGAAGTGCAGAGTCTTTCTACCATCGACGTGTTGGATGCCGATGCTGTGCTGATGCAACATGGTGCTCTCAATTACCTTACCGATCTGCTGGCGGTTGCGCCCCAGGCGGCGTAACGATTAGCTGCGCGCCGTCTCGCTCACCTTTTGGACCTTTGTTGACCTATGAGTAATCGTATTCTCATTGAACCGCACCTTACGGAAAAAGCGACCGAACAGATGTACGAAGGCAAGTATTCCTTCGTCGTGAATCTGGCGGCTACAAAGCCACAGATCCGTGCGGCTGTTGAACGGCGCTACGAAGGCGTGCGCGTAACGAATGTGCGCACTCAAATCGTGCCCGGAAAGCGGCGGCGTCAGTTTCGGCAAGGGTCGATGATTGAAGGCCGAACCTCCGGCTTCAAGAAAGCCATTGTTGAGATTGATCCCGAATATGCGGAGATCGATTTCTTCGAAGACGTATAACGGCTGTTTGTCCTGTGTTCGCCTACGCATTGAACTGATTACCGCGGAGATGCGCTTCCGCACAAGCACCCCACTGGCCTATGTCGATTAAAAAGCTGAAACCCAACATAAATAGCCAGCGCCAACGTTCGGTGTCGGGCTTCGATGACATCACGGAGACCGAACCCGAAAAAAGTCTGCTGGAACCGCTGCATAAGTCAGGTGGCCGCAATAACCAAGGCCGCATGACCATGCGTTACCGCGGCGGAGGCCACAAGCGGCGCTACCGTAAGATTGATTTCAAGCGCCGGAAAGACAACATCCCGGCACGCGTAGCCACGGTCGAATACGACCCGAACCGGTCGGCACGCATCGCCCTCTTGGTGTATGCCGATGGCGAGAAACGATACATCATCGCACCTGATGGAATCGAAGTGGGGACCACGGTAATGAGTGGCCCGGCAGCAAGCCCCGATGTGGGCAACTGCCTTCCGCTCTCCAAAATGCCATTGGGTACGGTCGTACACGCTATTGAAATGAAGCCAGGTAAGGGTGCACAGATGGCCCGAGCCGCCGGGACCGAGGCGCGTCTTACCGCACGCGAAGGCAAGTTTGCAACGCTGCAACTGCCCTCTGGAGAAACGCGCGTGGTGCCGGCCGAATGCCGTGCTACGGTAGGAACGACCAGCAACGTAGACCACATGAACGTGATGCTCGGCAAAGCCGGGCGGAAGCGTTGGCTGGGACGCCGCCCCCGCACACGAGGCGTAGCCATGAACCCTGTTGACCACCCCATGGGGGGAGGCGAAGGCCGTGCCTCGGGCGGACATCCACGCTCACGCAAGGGCGTACCTGCAAAAGGCTATAAGACGCGGAAGCGCAACAAGACCTCCAACAAATACATCATTCGGCGGCGTACCGAGCGCAAGAAGCGCCGATAACCTCGCTGCCGCAGCATCCCACACGCTACCGAAAGACCACACCCTGCATTATGCCTCGCTCTTTACGCAAAGGCCCTTACGTCTACTACAAGCTGCAACGCAAAGTAGACGCACTCAACGAGTCCAATAGCAAGAAGGTGGTGAAGACCTGGAGCCGCGACTCCATCATTACCCCCGATTTTGTGGGTCACACCTTTGCAGTGCACAACGGCCGGCAGTTTATACCGGTGTATGTGTCTGAGAACATGGTGGGGCACAAGCTGGGGGAGTTCGCCCCCACGCGTACATTCAGCGGCCACGCCAAGTCGAAAGTAGACAAGCGGACGCGGCGCGCCTAATCACGTTTGGCGTGTGCGTGCGGAAGCCGCAGGCACTGCGCCTCCATCAAACCGACCAATGCTATGGAAGCACGAGCTGTACAGAAATATATTCGGAACTCGCCGATGAAAGTGCGGCGCGTCATCAACGTGGTGCGTGGCCGCACGGTGCCAGAAGCGATTAACATCCTGAGCTTCTTGCCGCAGAAGCCGACCGATGTTGTAGAGAAAACGATCCGGTCGGCCGTGTTTAACCTGATGGATAAGCACGACGAACGCTTTAACGAGAGCGAGCTTGTCATCAAAGAGATTCGTGCCGACGAAGGGCCGACCTTTAAGCGGTTTAAGGCTGCGGCGCGGGGGCGCGCCAAACCGATTCGCAAGCGCACCACACATCTCACTGTTGTGGTAGAAGTGCGCGAGCAAGAGCCGGTTGCGTAACGGCGCTGCCGCTGAACACCCCTACTGGGCATCCCGCCCATCGCTGCAATTGTATAGGTAAACGAGGTACTACCCTTGGGTCAAAAAACACATCCGATCGGGTTTCGGCTTGGCATCATCCGCGGTTGGGATTCCAACTGGTATGCGGAGCAGAACCTGCAAGAGAACATCGAAGAAGACTACACCATCCGCGAATACCTGGATGCGCGCCTGCGCCGTGCGGGTCTGAGTCGTGCAGTCATTGAGCGCACGCCTAAGCGCGTGATTCTGACGCTGCACACGAGCCGTCCGGGCGTGGTCATTGGGCGGGGCGGAAGCGAAGTGGAGAAGCTTCGCGAAGAGCTGAAACGCCTGACCGGCAAAGACATCCAGATTAACATCAGCGAGATTAAGCGTCCGGAACTCGACGCGATGCTGGTAGCAAAAAACATCGCACAGCAACTGGAGGGACGGATCTCGTACCGCCGTGCTATGAAGCAAGCCATGACGGCTGCAATGCGCATGGGCGCCGAAGGCATCCGTATTCGTGTGGCAGGCCGTCTCGGAGGAGCCGAGATGGGGCGCATCGAGGAGTACCTCGAAGGCCGTGTGCCATTGCACACCATCCGCGCCGACATTGACTTCGCCAAAGCCACAGCGCTTACCATTTACGGCACCATCGGCGTAAAGGTGTGGATTCACCGCGGTGAGATTCTCGGACAGCCCGATCTTAGCCCCAACGTGCAAGCGCAGCAGCGCAAGCAGAAGCAAAGTGGGGGCGGTCGTGGCGGACGCAACCGTGGTGGGCGCCGTCGCCGCGGATAGGCGGCCGTGGATAAGCAATCGTAGGGCGAACCTGCTTGCTCTCTCATAATCGTATGAATAGGCGTTGCCGGGCTCGGGCCCGTGCGACAACAATCTTAATACTCCCATGCTACAACCCAAACGAACGAAACATCGCAAGGTGCAACGTCGGCAAGGCCTGAAAAAAGGCAATGCCCAGCGCGGCACACGTATTAACTTTGGCGACTTTGCGCTGAAGGCCCTTGAAACAGGACAGATTTCTAGCCGCCAGATTGAGTCGGCGCGTGTAGCAATCAATCGCTATATGAAGCGGGCCGGTAAGGTGTGGATTCGGATCTTCCCAGACAAGCCGGTCACGAAAAAGCCTGCGGAAACGCGGATGGGGAAAGGAAAAGGCGCGCCTGAGTTCTACGTGGCTCCTGTAAACCCTGGGCAGGTGTTGTTCGAAGTGGGGGGCGGTGTGTCTCGCGAAGTAGCCAAAGAGGCGCTGCGACTGGGGAAGCACAAGCTGCCGATTAAGACCAAGTTCGTAGTACGCCCCATGTACCGCGACCGCGACGAAGCGTAGTGTCGCTTTGCGCAGCTCCTTGCGATCTGTACGTCATAGACTTGTGTTAATATGAAAGCCAAAGAGGTTCGTGATCTTAGTATTCCTGAGATCGAAACACGCATCGAAGAAGAGCAAGACCAGCTTGAAAGGCTGCGCTTTCGCCACTCCGTGCATGGGCGCATCGAGAACCCGATGCTGCTGCGCACCAAGCGCCGCTTTGTGGCGTGTCTGAAGACCATTTTGACCGAAAAGAAAGCACAGGTCGACGCGTAAGCGTAGCTTCCTGTCTGCTCTCATACCTTGATACCTGATATGCCTGATACGCCCGAAATCGACGCCCCCGCCGAGTCTGCCACACGCAATGCACGCAAAGAGCGTGTGGGTATTGTGACGAGCACAAAGATGGATAAGACGATCTCCGTCAATGTGCGTCGCCAGATGAAGCACCCCATGTACGGCAAGTACCTGGAGCGCTCGTCTAAAATGCTGGTGCACGACGAAGACGAAACCGCTGCCGAAGGCGATATTGTGCGCATTGTGGAAACGCGCCCGCTAAGCAAGCGAAAGCGGTGGCGTCTCGAAGAAATTATTGAGCGTGCGGCGTAAATCGGCTGGCCCATGGGGCTTATGCCGAAGCACGCTGCGGGCGCGGACCAATAGGTTCATCAAGCCTGCACTGTGCATACGAGGCGAAAGCGCATGTTGCGTATTTCCCTCAGCGCCTCCATGCTTCCTGTACCTCCTCCTTCAAAGCTAACTGTGTGACACGCGATGATTCAGCAAGAATCACGACTGAAAGTAGCCGACAACAGCGGTGCAAAAGAAGTGCAATGCATCCGAGTGCTGGGTAGTAGCGGACGCCGCTACGCCAGCCTGGGTGACCGCATCATGGTCTCCGTAAAATCGGCCATTCCAGGTGGAACGGTCGGAAAGGGAGACGTAAGCCCCGCTGTGGTGGTGCGAGCACGCAAGGAGGTCGGGCGTAGCGACGGCTCCTACATCCGCTTCGATGAGAACGCGGCGGTGCTGATCAACGACCAGAACGAGCCCGTGGGCACCCGTGTGTTCGGCCCGGTGGCGCGTGAGCTGCGCGAGAAGCAGTTTATGCGGATTGTGTCGCTGGCTCCCGAAGTGCTCTAAGACGCACTGACGCACCGTGCCTTAAGGCACCGCCCTTGCGCCTCCTCTGCCCAACATTCTAATGCGGTGCGGACTGCGTAGCGCGTTTGCCTTCTGTTTTTGCTATTGACGATAACGACTCCAGGCCCTATGCCTCGTACATCAAATAAACAGCGCAAGCTGCACATAAAGAAAGGCGATATGGTCATGCTAAACAAGACCATAACGTCGGCTCCCTCGGCAGGCGAAGACCGTGAGAAAGGATACACGGGTAAAGTTCTGCGCGTCTTTCCGGAGCGCGAGCGTGTCATTGTGGAGGGCGTAAACATGCGCGTCTTTCACGAGCAGCCGAGCCAGGCCAACCCAGATGGCGGGCGCATTGAGCGGGAAGCCCCCATTCATGCCTCGAATGTAAACCCGATTGACGGCGATGGGAACCCAACACGGGTTGGGCGCCGGCGGATCGAAGACCCTGAGACAGGGCGCGGGCAGTGGGTGCGCTATGCCAAAACCACCGGTGAGGAGCTTGACAACTAAGCTGCTCAACCTGGCATGAAACGAGTATGGAGGGGGAACCCCTCTCCGTGCTATATCATTTTCACCATCTGCAATGGGCGCGCTTTTGCGACTTTTGTACGGCGAATTAACCGACCTATAGTACCGTTATGGCTAACCCTCCACGCCTAAAAGAAACATACCAAAACGAAGTCTTGCCCGATCTGATGGATCAATTCGGGTACGACAATGTGATGCGTGCGCCGCGCCTCACCAAGATTTGCATCAACAAAGGCGTAGGCGAGGCCGCAGAGACCCCGAAGCTGCTCGATGATGCCATCGAAGAGCTCCGAGCTATTACGGGGCAACACCCTGATGTGACGCGTGCCAAGAAAAGTATTTCCAACTTTGGGATTCGCGAAGGCGTTCCGGTAGGGGCCCGCGTTACGCTGCGGCAAACCTACATGTATGAGTTCTTGGATCGTCTAATCACACTGGCGCTTCCGGGCGTGCGTGACTTTCAGGGCGTGCCCGATCGCAGTTTCGACGGACAAGGCAACTATACGCTCGGGATTAGCGACCAGACGATCTTTCCCGAAATCAGTGTAGACGATGTGGACCGCGTCAGTGGTATGGATGTCACGTTTGTGACATCCGCCGAGACCGACGAAGAGGCATACGTGCTCCTCAAAGGACTCGGCATGCCGTTTGTCCGCCGCGAGGAAGACGAAGCTGTGGCAGCGTGACATGCTGGCTGCTGGCAGAGTCCAATACTCCTCACGTTCTGAATGACTAAGTAAGCTGCTACCAACTATGGCCAAGAAAAGCTGGATCGCGCGAGAGAAGAAGCGCCGCGAAACCTACGAGAAGTACAAAGAAAAGCGTCGTAAACTGAAAGAAGAAGGCCAATGGGTCGAGCTCCAAAAGCTTCCTCGTGACGCAAGTCCGGTGCGCCAGAATAACCGTTGCCCTATCTCGGGGCGCGTTCGCGGCTACATGCGCGAGTTTGGTGTATCCCGAATTGTGTTCCGCGAGCTTGCTTTGAAAGGCCAGATCCCCGGCATCCGAAAGGCGAGCTGGTAACAGGTGCTCCTGCCGAGCGTCGCACAGCGTTTACCGCTGCTGCTTTGATCGCCCTGGCAGTTGAGCTGATTAAATACCTGACGTTGCCTATGAGCAAGCGGCTCCGCCTCCGACCGTGCCGACGCACGCCATCCCCTACGACCATAGAGATGAAATAACCATACGATGAGTGGAATCTCCGATCCCGTAGCCGACTACATGGCCCGCATTCGCAATGCGCAGCAGGCCAACCACCAGTATGTGGAAATTCCGGCTTCTAACCTTAAGCGTGCCATCACCCAGATTTTGATGGAAAAGGGGTATATCAAGAACTACCTCAACATCGAAGATGGCAAGCAAGGGCGTCTCCGCATCTACCTGAAGTATGACCGGACGGGCGAGCCGGCGATCCAGATTCTGGATCGTGTGTCGAAGCCTGGGCTCCGTGAGTATGCGAAAGCCTCGGAAGTGCCACGCGTGAAAAATGGACTGGGCATCGCGATTCTCTCAACCTCGCGCGGTGTAATGAGCGATAAGGAGGCACGGCGGTTTGGCGTGGGCGGCGAAGTTTTGGCTCGCGTATTTTAAACGCTGGCACGTGCCGGCATCCGCGCAATTGTTCAACCTTGACCTACAGGTGTTTTTCATGGCTCGCATAGGAAGCAAGCCCATTACGTTTAGCGACAGCGTAACGGTATCGGTAAGCGACACAAACGTTGTAACTGTCAATGGCCCTAAAGGGGAACTGACAGAGCAACTCCCTCCGGAAATGGTCATCACCATTAACGATGGTGAGGTTGTCGTTGACCGACCGACCGACCAGAAGCGTCATCGCTCACTTCATGGCATGTCGCGCTCGCTCATCCTAAATATGGTGACGGGCGTGACGGAAGGATACAAGAAAAAGCTTACTATTAAAGGGGTCGGCTATCGAGCCACCCTTAGTGGAGAGGCGCTTGAGCTTGCGCTTGGATTCTCGCATCCGATTTTCTTTCTGCCGCCTGAAGAGGTTGACATCAGTGTTGACTCTGGGCGTGGGAAAGACGATACCATTACCGTTGAGGGGATCGACAAGCAGCTCGTTGGTCAAGTCGCAGCCAAAATCCGCGACTTACGTCCGCCAGAGCCCTACAAAGGCAAGGGCGTACGGTATGTTGATGAGCACGTACCGCTTAAGGCGGGTAAGACGGCTGCCCGATAGCATTTGTTTGCTTCCTGTGCACCCTGTGCGCTCGCACACGCTGGGCGACGCGATGCACCGCCGCGACACGGCACCTTGTTGAATAGAACGAACCTGATAGTACCAATGGCGAAAGGCAAAGAAGAAACCCGAGCGCGTCGCAAGCGCATTCACCGAAATATCCGGCAAACGATTCAGGGGACGGACCGTCGTCCGCGATTGTCGGTGTACCGGTCAAACCAATACATCTATGCCCAGCTTATTGACGACTGGGCCGGACACACCCTGGCGGCGGCGTCGAGCAAAGAAGATGGTATTGACGCCGAAAACCCAACCGAAGCAAGCCATGCCGTAGGCCAGATACTGGCTGAGCGTGCCCAAGACGAAGGCATTGACCGTGCTGTGTTTGACCGAGGGGGGTACAAGTATCATGGGCGCGTGAAGGCTCTTGCTGAAGGTGCACGCGAAGGTGGCTTGCATTTTTAACAGGGTACCTGTAACGATTCCGCTGCACACCATTCCTGTAGATAAGTAGCCAATTATGGCCAAAGGACGAAAACGCATCAACGCAGACAAGCGGCAAGAAAACTGGGTCGATCGCCTTGTAGCGATCAACCGGGTATCGAAAGTGGTGAAGGGGGGGCGTCGCTTCTCGTTCAACGCAATCGTTGTCGTAGGTAATGAAGACGGTCTCGTAGGAGCCGGGTTGGGGAAAGCCAACCAGGTCGCCAGTGCAATCTCGAAAGGCAATGAGGACGCAAAGAAAAACCTCATTCGCGTACCAATTCGCGATGGCACAATTCCGCACAAGGTGATTGGCCGTCAGGACGCAGGCAAAGTGCTGCTGAAGCCGGCTGCTCCCGGTACCGGCGTTATTGCAGGCGGCGGTGTACGTGCTGTGCTTGAATGTGCGGGGCTGACCAATGTCTTGTCTAAGTCGATTGGGACCAGCAATCCACACAACCAGGTGAAGGCAACCATCAACGCCCTTGAATCCCTGGAAGATGCTATGGAAGTAGCCCGTCGCCGCGGTATCCCGCTTGAAAAAGTGTTTAACGGATAAACGGCCTGCCTGTGTGTATCTGCCAGACCTGAATGCTCCCTGATTCAAACTACTATGGCTACTCTTAAACTTACCCAGGTGCGGAGCCTGAACCGTCGTTCTGAGCGGCAGCGCCGTACCATGCAAGCTCTCGGTTTGCGCCATCCACACGATACCGTTGAACATCGTGATACACCACAGATTCGTGGTATGATTGCAAAGGTGCAGCATCTGATCGCCGTTGAAGAACATGACGCTGCCCCGTCCGAGCCTGAAAACGCAGAAGAAGCTCCCAAGGAAGAAACTCCTGAAGAAGAAACTCCCGAGCCTGAAAACGCTGAGGGGAGCGAGGCGTAACCGTGCAGGTTACAGCCTTACATAGACGGTTTCGTATAGCGGCGCGGCTTGTCTCACTCGTTTATTTCCGATCATGGGCCAATGCAGACGCATTGGCGCTGAGCCTTTACCGATATGGATCTTAGCAACCTTTCCCCTGCAAAAGGGGCCACACATAAGAAAAAGCGTTTAGGACGTGGCGTTGGATCGGGCCGTGGTGGCCACAGTTCCACGCGTGGCACCAAGGGCCAGTCGAGCCGGTCGGGAAGTAAAAACCGCCCGCTCTGGTTCGAGGGTGGACAGATGCCGCTACATCGTCGCGTACCGAAGTTTGGTTTCAACAACCCCTTTCCTACCGAGTACAGCATCGTGAATATCAGCCGCATTGCTCGTCTGATTGACGAAGGCGTGCTTGATGTGGATACGACAATCACGCCCGACGTGCTGGAAGAAGCAGGAGCGGTGCGCAGTGCCGAGCGCGTGAAAGTGCTGGGCGATGGCGAGCTCTCGGTCGCGGTTGAGATCTCCGCCCACGCGTTTAGCAGCAGCGCCGAACGTAAGATTGAAGATGCCGGCGGTCGTGCCACGCACCTTGAGTAGGAATCCCCACCCATCGGCAGGCGTGCTTCCGCTGCACGCACGTCTGCCAGAGAATGCCCCTTCGTATGGCTGGTCTTGCCGAAAGTTTTCGTAACATCTGGAAAGTCGAAGAGCTGCGCCAGCGTATTATGTATACGCTCGGCCTCTTCGTCATCTACCGCATTGGGGCCTACGTCACCCTTCCGGGGGTGGATGCGCAGGTCCTCTCGGAGGTGAATGCGCAGAGCGGAGACGCTGGTTTGTTTGGGTTCCTCGACATGTTTGTTGGAGGAGCTTTCTTGCAGGCCGGTATTTTTGCACTGGGCATCATGCCGTACATTACGGCTGCGATTATTATTCAGCTTATGGGGGCCGTTGTCCCCTACTTTCAGAAGCTGAAACGCGAAGGCGAGGAAGGCCGGCGGAAAATGACGCAGATTACGCGTTACCTGACCGTCGGGATTACGTCACTCCAGTCGATTGGGTACGCGATTAATCTTCAGTACGGAGCTACAGGCTCTGCTATTGTAATTGGGCCGACGTGGTTTATCGTCACTACGGTCATTGTGCTTACCTCCGGTACGGTGTTCGTGATGTGGCTTGGCGAGCGGATCTCGGAAGACGGTATCGGCAACGGCATCTCGTTGCTCATTACCATTGGGATTATTGCCTTCCTGCCCAATGCCGTCATCAACGAATTTAACCTGTCGAATAACTTCTTTATCTTCCTGCTCGAAATCGGTATGTGGACGCTCATTACGGGCGGCATTGTACTGGTTTCGCAAGGCATCCGCCGGATTCCGGTGCAATATGCCAAGCGGGTTGTTGGGCGAAAGGTGTACGGCGGTACAACGCAGTACCTCCCGATTCGTGTGAATGCAGCAGGGGTAATGCCGATTATCTTTGCGCAGTCGATCATGTTCATCCCATCGACAGTGGCTGCGTTCTTCCCTGAAAGTCCGTTCATGCAGAACCTGGGCAGCTGGTTCTCTGACATCTCCGGGTTTGGGTACTCGTTTGTCTTCTTCTGGATGACGTTCTTCTTTACCTACTTCTACACGGCCATTACGGTGAACCCGAAAGAAATGGCCGACACAATGAAACGTCAGGGCGGCTTTATTCCGGGCATTCGACCAGGGAAGCAGACCAGTGAGTTTATCGACAACATCCTCACGCGTGTCACACTTCCAGGATCGGTCTTCCTCGGCTTCGTTGCTATTCTGCCTGCTTTTGCGATGCAGGCGGGCGTGTCGCAGAACTTTGCGATGTTCTTTGGCGGCACCAGCTTGCTTATTCTGGTACAGGTGACGCTCGACACCTTGCAGCAGATTGAGAGTCATCTGCTCATGCGTCACTACGACGGCTTCATGAAAAGCGGTAAGATGCGCGGTCGCCGCGGATGACGATGAACTGGACGAAGTACCTTCCCGGCTTTATTCGACGCCACATGGTTCAACTGAAAAGCAAACGCGAGATCGAACGCCTGCGTGCCAGCGCCGACTTGGTTGGGCGCACGCTGGGCGAAATTGCTAAACATGTAGAGCCCGGCGTTACGCCGCTGGAGTTGGATGCCATTGCGGAAGACTTTATACGAACACACGATGCAGAACCTGCATTCAAAGGCCACAAAGCGGGAAGCAACGTCTTTCCGGCTACGCTGTGCGTATCCGTAAACGATGCCGTTGTGCACGGTATTCCAGATGATACCCCGCTACGTGAGGGCGACCTGCTCTCAATCGACTGCGGCGTAGTGCTCGACGGTTTCATTGGAGACAGTGCATACACGTTTGCCATTGGCGAAATTTCGGATGCCAAAAAAGCGCTCTGCAACACAACGTACCGTGGGTTGCACGCCGGCATCGAACAGGCCCGCGCCGGGAAGCGCATTGGCGATATTGGACATGCCGTCGAATCCGCCTGCGAGGGATATGGTATCGTAAAGGCCCTCTGCGGACATGGCGTTGGGCGAAGTCTGTGGGAAGAGCCCCAAGTTCCCAACTATGGTACCCCTGGTACTGGGCGACGTATAAAACCTGGGCTCGTTATCTGCATTGAACCCATGATAAATATCGGCGATGATGAGGTGACGACCGATGCTGATGGTTGGACGGTACGCACTGCTGACCGAACGCCCTCGGCCCATTACGAGCATATGGTAGCCGTGCATAGTGACGGATATGAGATCCTCAGTACGTTCGATTATATCGAAGCGGTACGCACGCCCCCTTATCAACTGACTGTTTCAGAATCAGCATAGCCCATGGCCAAAGAAGAAGCCATTGAACAAGACGGAGAGGTGCTCGAGGCGCTTCCTAATGCGCAGTTCCGCGTTGAACTGGAAAACGGACACGAGATTCTCGGTCTGCTGTCCGGCAAAATGCGGATGAACTACATCAAGATTCTGCCAGGTGATCGCGTCAAGGTAGAACTCTCGCCCTACGACCTGTCGAAAGGTCGCATTGTGTATCGCTACAAGTAATGCAAGTAATGCTGTCTGTAGCGATGCTGCTTATGCGGCTGTGTCGTGCTCACGTGCCGCGCAGATAAACCTGCGGTGTATGTGACGCTTCTGCACCTTGTGCCTGCTACTTGCCCCCATTTTTCGTTTGCGACCCGATTAGATACGACTTCTTATGCCCCGAATTGCTGGAGTAGACATTCCTGAACACAAGCGCGGCGAAATTGCCTTGACCGAAATCTTCGGCGTAGGCCAATCGCGTGCACAAGAAATATTGGACCGTGCCGATGTGGACAAAGACGCACATCCGCGGAAGTGGACTGATGCGGAGACGCGCGAAGTGCGCCGCCTCATTGAGGAGGAGTACGTCGTAGAAGGTCAACTGCGCACCGAAGTGCAGATGAACATCAAGCGCCTCAAAGACATCGGGTGCTACCGCGGCCAGCGTCATCGGAAAGGACTTCCTGTGCGTGGGCAGCGAACGCAGACGAATGCACGCACACGCAAGGGTAAGCGCAAAACGGTGGCTGGTAAGAAGACCGCCCCCCGTAAGTAGCGCTCTGCATCGTCCTTCCGCATCGCCCTCGCATCCAAGATACACGACCCTGTTATGGCAAAAGGAAAAGGCAAAAAAGGAAAACGCAACGTCCGAAAGAAAAACGTCGTTGTTGAGTCGAACGGACGGGCTTACATCAAGTCCACGTTCAACAACGTCATCATTACCCTCACCGACCAGTACGGCAACACGATTTCGTGGGCCAGTGCAGGCAAGATGGGATTCAAAGGCAGCCGCAAGAATACGCCATATGCTGCCCAGCGCGCCGGGCAGGCCGCTGCGCAAGAAGCGTATGACCTTGGCCTGCGCCGTGTAGATGTATACGTGAAAGGGCCGGGTTCAGGACGCGAAGGCGCCGTGCGGGCACTCTCTGACGTTGGCCTCGATGTGGCCACCATCCGCGACGTAACGCCGCTTCCGCATAACGGCTGCCGTCCTCCAAAGCGCCGCCGCGTGTAAAACCGAGCAGACTGCTCGCGCAGTACTCGCGTAGTAACACATGCGAGTAGACATTTGCGCTGAGCTGATGAGGCGCTTCTCGTTCGTCTGCGTACTACACCCCTTCATTTGAAGACACACTACCAAACGTCACATGGCTCGATACCGAGGCCCAAAACAAAAAGTCGCACGCCGATTCAAAGAGCCCATTTTTGGGCCGAGTAAAGCACTGGAGCGTAAGCCATACCCGCCGGGGCAACATGGCCGGGGGCGTCGTCGTCGCGAAAGCGAGTATGCGGTGCAGCTTAAAGAGAAGCAAAAGGCCAAGTACACCTATGGCCTGCTGGAGCGGCAGTTTAAGAACCTGTTTAACAAAGCCGCTCGCAAGCGTGGCGTAACGGGCGACGTGCTTCTGCAGATGCTGGAGATGCGTCTCGATAACATTGTGTTCCGTATGGGATTCGGACGCACGCGTCGCCAGGCTCGCCAGTTTGTGAACCATGGCCACCTGCTCGTTAACGACCGCCCGGTTGACATCCCGTCGTACGAGGTAAGCGTCGACGACGTCATTGAAGTGCGGCCGCGCAGCAAGAACATCGAGCCCATTCAGGAAAACACCGAGCGGCAGCGCCGTGTCTTCCCGTGGCTTGAAGTTGACCACGGCAACGCGAAAGGACGCGTCATTCGGCTTCCAGAAGTTGACGAGATTCCGGAAAATATAGAAGCCCAACTGATTGTGGAGCTCTACTCCAAGTAACCGGCTTCTACCCGTACGTCGGCTGCCCTGGTGTAACGCGATTTTGCAAGGAACGCAACCCGCAGAACGCGCTGCACCTTGCGCATACCGAAGCTGTTGTGCACCAAGTTAGCCTCAGCCCACAGTAGCCAAGCACATATAGCTGTGCGGTCTAACTGCTCCTCTTCGTACCCCTTTTGTGCATGCGAGCGCAGGATGCATGTTGCCCCGGGCTGCGCGCGCTGCTTCCGCCTGCGTTCCGCCTTGCACTGCCTTTGTACACAATCACCGATTCGAGCGTATGAACAACTTTGGGATTCAAATGCCGGATGCCGTCCATGTAGAGGACGCATCCGACACCACCGGACAGTTTGTCATCGAACCGCTTGAGCGGGGGTTCGGCATTACCATCGGCAATGCCCTGCGCCGCGTCATGCTGTCGTCGATGCCTGGACAGGCGATTACGGCGATCAAAATTGATGGCGTACAGCACGAGTTTTCAACTATCCCGGGGGTCACAGAAGATGTCTCCGACATCATTCTGAACCTGAAGGGCGTGCGCATGAAAGCCGAAGAAATGCATGAGGCGCACATCCACCTTACCCTTGAAGGACCAGGCACCTGGACGGGAGCCGACTTGCAAGACGCGACCAGCGAGTTCGAGATTCTAAACCCCAACCACCACATTGCCACACTGGCCGAGGATGCCTCAGTCAACGTGGATCTACGGGTCGGATACGGACGGGGATACGTGCCGTCCGAAGAAAACAAGCGCGAGGACGACCCCATCGGCGTAATCGCAATCGATTCCATCTTCACGCCGATCAAGAACGTGAAGTACTCGGTCAAGCCGATGCGTATCGGCGAGAAGATTGATTACGAAGAGCTAACCCTCGACGTAGACACCGACGGGTCCATCACGCCCGAGGAAGCCTTGACGCGTGCCGCAGCCATCATGCGCGACCATATCCAGTTCTTCATTCAGTTGGATGAGGAGCCGGAACCGGTCGTAGAAGAGCAGGAAGTCGACGAAGAGGTGCAGCGTATTCGCGATCTGCTTTCGCAGCCCGTCGACGAGCTCGACCTGTCGGTTCGCTCGCACAATTGCCTGAAAGCGGCCAGTATCAAAAATATTGGCGACTTGGTGCGTCGCGAAGAGAACGAGATGCTCAAGTTCCGGAACTTCGGACGCAAGTCGCTGCAAGAGTTGGTCGAGGTGCTCGACGAACGCGGCCTGCACTTCGGAATGGATGTCGAAGAATACCTCGAAGAGCAGTCCGGCTAACTCGCAGCAGTGGCACGCACGCATCCTGCCAGGACAGCCCTGCACGGCTCACCTAACTCCTTTTTGTTCTACCGATTACCATGAGACACCGCACGAAACGCCATAAACTCGGACGCACCAGCGCCCACCGCAAGCGCACGCTGGCGGCGCTTTCCAATGCGCTGATTGAGCATAAGCACATCAAGACCACGATTGCGAAGGCAAAGGCCCTGCGCCCCTTCGTTGAGCCGCTCATTACGCGGTCCAAGACCGACAGCGAGCACAATCGTCGCCAGGTCTTTCGGTACCTGCAAGATAAGAAAGCGGTAACCACGCTTTTCGACGAGGTGGCTAAGCGTGTGGGCGACCGCCCCGGAGGCTACGTGCGCATCATCAAGTTGGGCCAGCGCAACAACGATGGCTCCGAGATGGCGCTCGTGGAGCTGGTCGATTACAACGATGTGCAGCCCGCCAGCACAGGCGGAAGCGGCAGCAGCGGCGGCACGCGTCGCGGCAGTGGAAAAGGCCGCCGCGATGAAAGCGATGATGCGTAGTGCACGATGAACACATATTGAGATTGAAAAGCGAGGCTTTCTGCACAGAAGGCCTCGCTTTTTTGTTGGCAGGTTTTTTGTTGGCAGGTTTTTTGTTTGCAGATGCAGCAGCAGACCAAAGACACCTGTTTGGGGCGTGGAGTGCCTATGAATCTCACCGGCACACGCGTCGTAACAAACTGTGCTAAGCCCACCTTTCTTGGTTGATGACGGAGATTTATGATACAGGCCTCGTCGGTGCTCAAAGAAGCGAATATTTCGGTCGAGCCTACGTACGAGGCGCGCCTGGAGCGCCTGCTGGCCCACTGTCGCACGCATCTGCCATCGGTTGATGAGGACATGGTGCGGCGTGCGTTTCGACTGAGCTACTGGGCACACCGTCACCACTGGCGCGCTTCGGGAGAGCGCTACATTGCGCATCCTATGGAAGTAGCCGATATCGTAGCACGCGACATCGGGCTCGATGACGTGAGCGTAGCCGCTGCGCTCTTGCACGATGTGGTCGAAGACACTGACCTCTCCATTGGGCTGATTCGGGAAGAGTTTGGCGATACGCTGGCTACGATCATCGACGGGCTTACAAAGATCAGCGGTGTGTTTGCAAGTCGCGAACTGGGGCAGGCCGAAAACGTGCGCAAGCTCATGCTCTCGATGGCGACAGACGTGCGGGTCATCCTCGTCAAGTTTGCCGACCGCCTCCACAATATGCGCACTATTGAGGCGCTTCCAAAGGAAAAGCAGCTCAAGAAAGCCAGCGAAACAAAAGAGCTGTTTGCCCCGCTGGCCCATCGGTTCGGGCTGTTTGCCGTAAAGAGTGAGCTGGAAGACCTGTCGCTGAAGGTGCTCGACCCCGAATCGTACCAGCAGATTGTAGACAGCCTGGCCGACCGCAAAGACGAGCGGGAGGCGTATATCGCGTACTTCATTGAGCCGCTGAAGCAGCGCCTGGAAAACGAAGGATTTACCTTCGATGTGTACGGACGCGTGAAAAACATCTACTCGATCCACCGCAAGATGAAGCGGCAGAACAAGCCGCTCAACGAGATCTACGACATTTTTGCGATTCGGGTGGTGCTCGACGAAGAGGGCAAAAAGGGGCGCGAAGACTGCTGGCGCGTCTACTCCATCGTCACGGATCTCTACAAACCGTTGCCCGAGCGCTTCCGTGATTTCATTTCGGTACCGAAATCGAACGGCTATCAGAGTCTGCATACCACGGTGCTCGGGCCAAAGGGGCGCCGCGTAGAGGTGCAGGTACGCACGCACGAGATGCACGAGATTGCCGAGCGTGGGGTCGCGGCGCACTGGAAGTACAAAGAAGGTGCCGATCGCTCTGACGAGGAGATGGACCAGTTTCTCGACTGGGTGCGTGACCTGCTGGAGAGTCCGAAGCCCGAGCAGGCCACCGAGTTCGTCGAGGAGTTCCAGCTCAACCTGTACGACGAAGAGATCTACGTCTTCACGCCGCAGGGCGACCTAATGACCCTTCCGCAGGGGGCCACGCCAGTCGATTTTGCGTTTAAGGTGCACACCGAGGTAGGTATGCAGTGCATCGGTGCAAAGGTGAACGGGAAAATGGTACCCCTCTCACGCGAACTGGCCAGCGGCGATCAGGTCGAGATCATCACCTCAAAGAAGCAGACCCCGAATCCTGACTGGAGCAACTTTGTGGTGACGCACAAGGCGCGGAGTCGCATTCGGCACTGGACCAACGAAAAGCGCCGCAAGACCGCTAAGCTTGGCCGTGAGATCTGGGAAAAAGAGGCACGCCGTGCCAGTGTTGAAATTAGCGACCAGGACTTGCAGGAGGTAGCCCACGAACTCAAGTTTCCTGATCTGCAGCAGCTCTTTTACGAAATTGGAAGCGGCCTGTATGAGCCGAATAAGCTCATCAATCGCATCAAAACGGGCGGGCAATCTGAAAATGGTACCGACGACGAAGATGACGAGCAGGCCCTCCGCAAGAAATACGAGAGCTTTCTGGATGCGGCGCAAACCTCAGGCAAGCAGGCGCTGTTGATTAACGGCGAACTGCAAACCGATCTGGCTGTGAACTATGCCGCATGCTGCAACCCGATTCCAGGAGACGAGGTGTTTGGCTACGTGAGCCGCTCGGGCTCCATCAACATACACCGCTCGAACTGCCCGAATGCCCCCGACTTGCTTGCCAATCATCCAGACCGCATTTTAGAAGTAGACTGGAGCCATCAGAATGATGTACAGTTTGGCGCGGCGCTGCGGCTGGTCGGCGAAGATCGCGTGGGTATGGTTAATGATCTGACAACCGTGATTTCCAAGAACTTAAAGACGAATATTCGGTCTATAACCATTGATTCGGAAGACGGCATCTTTTCCGGAACGGTCGTCCTCCACGTAAGTGACCTGGAGCACCTGAAACGATTGATGGAACGTCTGAAACGTATTGATGGCATCCACGGCGTGTACCGGTTTGAAGAGTAGTTCGGAGCGCCGCCATCGGTCGGACCATACACAACACAAGAGCGAAGTACATTAGCGTACCAATTCGGCATCCTGATCTCCTAACGACTTCGATTCAATGACAGAGCGTACTGAAACCGTCACAAAAAAAGATATTGCTCGACGTGTAGCCAACCGCATGGACGAACCCGTTTACAAGAGTGAGCCGTGGGTCAACACGGTGCTTGAGGTGATCGGCGACTTCCTTGTCGAAGCTGATCCCGACGTGCGCATTGAGTTGCGCGACTTTGGCGTGTTCGAAGTCAAGAAAACCAAAGCAAAGCCCAAAGCGCGTAACCCAAAGACCAACGAAACGGTGTTCGTACACAGCCGCCGCAAGACGCACTTCCGTCCCGGCAAGCGCATCCGCGAGGTGCTCAAGCAGCCGCTGCACGAACTGGGCTACGAAATCCCTGAAGGCAGCGCGGACAAGCATCTCGACGAAGACGATGAGTAGCCTGTGCTAAACACGCCGCCCCGCTTTGTTGGCATTGACTATGGGACCAAGCGCGTAGGGCTGGCCCTCTCCGATCCGCTCCACATGACAGCCTATTCGCACGGTGCTGTGCCTCCAGAACAGCTCGTTGATACGTTGCAGGAGCTGGCGGATACGAAGGGACTCGCGGGCATTGTCATTGGGTGGCCGCTGGAGCCTGACGGCACTGCCGGAACCATGACTGAGCGCGTGCAAGCCTGCATCGATGCGATTAAAGAGGCGCTTCCTGCTGTATCCATTGTGCGCCGCGACGAGCGCAATACTTCCGAGTTAGCCCAGCAGGCGCTTAGCGAGGCGGGCGTACGCCAGCCCGGGCGCTACGACAAGGGCCGGGTGGATGCCGCTGCTGCTGCGCTCATCCTGCAAGATTATCTCGACGAGCAGGCCAGGTAGCACGCAGCTACGAGTACTTCTTAGATCGCTTTTTGCGCTCATCCAAAATGCGATGGGCAATCGTGCGGGCCAGTTCTGGGGCGTTGCCCCAGGCACGGTTGTTGGCAATAAGATGCAGGGTCGTGTCTTGCTGCTCCGCCTGGAACGCCAGTGCCGTTGCATCCAGCACCATATCGTGCGCCTGCTGCGTCTCGGAAAGCGCTGGCACAGCGGCATCGAACGGGTGCGCATGCTTGAACGCTTCTGCGTAGGGCATGTCGCGAGGCGTAAGCAGACGGCATACCACCGTGCCTGTGCGTTCGGTAAACCGCTTGCCAGCCCGATGCCACTGCTCGCGAATCATAGGCAACCAGTTCCAGTGGCTAAATACGTGTCCGAGCCCTCGTGACGCCAGCCAGTCGAAGTACACCGGCTGCAAGAGGTGTGCTGAGCGGATTTCGAGATGCGTGGGCACTTCCGTTGGCACCTCAGCAAAAAAAGAATCCAGATCGTCGGCAAACGCTCGCGGTGGGGGACTGTCGGCGCGGCGCTGGTACTCCTGTTGAAAAATAACCCCAACGAGCCGATTGTCGAGCAGTTCGCGGGCCGGATTCAGAAAAGTGGATACGTAGGCCTCGGCATCCAGGTAATTGGCGTTGTCAGTGTAGCGCGGTCCGTTGCTGGTGTTGGTGCGCAGCGTGCGTGCGCTGAAGCGTTGCGGGGCCTTTAGCAGGAAGCGTGCCGTGTTTGGGGCCGCTTCAGCATAGCGCGCAAGCGTGTGGAAGGTGCGCGTAGAATCGCCCGCATCATGGAGCGGATGGTAGAACGTGAAGTCGATCTCCAGCACCGAAAAGTGATCGAAGTACTCCGGCGCGTACGAAATAGGCACCTTGCCAATGCTGTACGACGTGCCGCCCAGCGAGCGCGACTGGGTGCGTACCTCATCGGCGGCCTCGTCGGGATAGACCTGTCCAATCCACCCCGCATATCGGTCGCTGGCCGTGCCGAAGCGCACGTGGGGATGGATGTGCTGAAAAACGTAGGCATCGGCCTGGTCGCGGAGCACGTCGAGCGAAGAGACATCAGACATAACGAAGCAGCATCGGGAATGAGAACAGTAAACAAGAAGGGCCTTACGTCTCCGAATCCGACTCGATAACCGCTCTGAGCTTTGCGTACGTGTCGCCCAGCGATTCGGGAATGACCTTGGTCTGGCCGGTGGTGGGCATAAAGTTGGTATCGCCGCTCCATCGCGGCACCACATGCATATGCAGATGCTCGGGAATGCCCGCCCCCGCGGCCCGGCCCAGGTTCATCCCCACGTTAAAGCCATCCGGATCAAGTGCGGTGCGCAGCCACCCAATGCACCGATTGGCCGTCTGCGATAGGGCAATGCGCTCCGCATCCGTAAGCGCATCGTACTCGGCCACCACCCGGTACGGCAGGATAAGCAGGTGCCCGTTGTTATACGGATGCAGGTTCATGATCACGAAGACCTCAGCGCCACGCCACAAGATCAGGTTCTCGCGGTCGTCGTCTTGCGCCACCAGGTGGGCAAAAATAGACGTGTCGTCGTCCAATTCGGCGCGGTCGTTAGCCGTTTCCACGTAAGCGGCTCGCCAGGGACTCCAAAGCCGATCCATAAACAGCGTACAGAAGGCGATAAATAACAACGGAAGACGTAAACTTCGAGGGGGAGGTAGGGTTCAGGGGGATGCAACACGCCGTCTTGATCCCCCTATTACCGACCAGCTTTTATGGTCTATGCCGACTTGCATACGCATAGCACCGCCTCAGATGGCCACCTTGCGCCCCGCGATTTGGTTCGCGAAGCCAAGAACGCCAAACTGGGTGTGCTTGCACTGACCGACCACGACACCGTAGCGGGCATTACCGAGGCACAGGCTGCGGCCGCAGAGGTCGGGCTGGTTTTCGTACCGGGCGTGGAGTGCACGGTGCACCACAAGGGCCACGGCATCCACCTGCTGGGCTACGGATTTGACCCGACCGATGCAGCGTTGACCCGTCACTTCGATCGTTACGCAACGGCGCGCATTGAGCGGGCGCAGGCCATTGTCGAAAAGCTGCAATCCGTGTGCAGACTCGACATCACATGGGCCGATGTGCAGCGTCACGTACCGGCAGGAGACGGCGTCGTGGCCCGTCCGCACATTGCGGCAGCGCTTCAGGAGAGTGGAGCCGTTGAGTCGGTCGGCACTGCGTTTGATGCATATCTTGGCGACAACAAGCCCGCGTACGTGCCGTTGCCCGAGGTGGAGGCTGCATGGATGATCGACCAAATCCACGAGGCTGGCGGCATCACCGCTGTGGCACATCCCGGGCACTGGCTGCCGGGGCGCGTGCTGCGCGGGCTCATTGATGCCGGACTCGACGCGCTAGAGTGCGTACACCCCTCGCACGATGCCTCGCTCGAAGCCTACTACCGCAATCGGGCACATGCCAACAGCCTGCACGTCACGGGCGGGTCCGATTTCCACGGTCCGTTGCACGCCACTGCACGCGGGGTGGGGCACACCGGACTCTCACGGCGCGCCTGGGAACGAATGGCAGCCGCCTGCACGTAACAGCCTGCCGCACGTATCCCCAACAAACGCTCTGCCCACGACGCTATGCCCACCCGCATCCAAGGACGCCACATTGCCTCTGATGGGACCCGCTTCGGGATTATCTTGAGCCGGTTCAATGACCTGATCACCGAGCGGCTGCTGGAAGGCGCATTAGGTACGCTGCGTAGGCACGGGGTGAACACCGAAGCGCTGCCTGTGGTGGAGTGCCCAGGTGCCTTCGAGATCCCAGTGCTGGCCAAACGGATGGCGACCTCGGGCGAGTACGATGCCATTATCGCGTTAGGGGCTGTAATTCGCGGTGCCACACCGCACTTTGACTACGTATGCTCGGGGGTAACCAGCGGAATTACAAGTGTATCGGTGGAGACGGGGGTGCCCGTAATTTTCGGTGTTCTCACCACCGATACGGTAGAGCAAGCCATTGAGCGGGCTGGTACAAAGGCGGGTAACAAGGGAACAGAAGCCGCACTGGCCGCCCTTGAAATGGTGGACGTACACGCGCAAATCACCCCTTCATCGTAGCTTCCTGTGAGTGCTCCATGAATGCGGAACACCGGTGGGGGGGAGGCGTCAATTTGTATGCCTTAACGGAGGGGGACCGACGCCCAAACAGGCCGCAGATCAGTTGCTGATTACGGCCGACTGATTGCCGACTGATTGCCGACTAATTGCAGCGAACGGGTTCATGACCTCTTGTCTTGCAAAAGAGTCAATCGGCTTGTACAATGAAACCCTGACGTTGGCGCAACATGGTGATCGTAGCTCAGTTGGTTAGAGCGCCAGGTTGTGGTCCTGGAGGCCGAGGGTTCAAATCCCTCCGGTCACCCTCACATATAAATTATGCCGCGTTCGTCTAGCCTGGTCTAGGACGCCGCCCTTTCACGGCGGTAACACGGGTTCGAATCCCGTACGCGGTACTCCAGCGCTCCGGTCTCCCCGGAGCGCTTTTTTGTTGGGCCCGTGGTTTCGGATCGGTGCCACGCAATACCAAATCTGGTTGCAGCATTATGGGGAGGACGTATGCAGTTGGGACTCAAACACGTTATCTGGTCGCGGGGCTCTTCCTCGTGGCGTAGCCGCTTTTAGAGCCCCCTCAGGGCAGCGGCCTGCATGCTGTCACATAGCAGTGCATCGTGTCTGAACGAGAGAACGATCTACAGAAACCTGTTTTCTTGCATTCCATAGCAAGAAATTGTAATATATAACAGAACAGTTAACCCGATCACGTTCAACGTTTCCCGACCCACAGGGGCATAGACGTGACACTGATGGATCTGACGCTACGTGCTGTGACTCCTTGTGCGCGGTGAAGAACCGTGCGGAGTACAGGCAAAGTCGGTCTGTTTCGCCTTCGCCATCCCTTTCACGTATTCGAGCGCACGCTATGGAGCTGGCTCCGCTCACCGTTCTCAATAAAAAATATTCGATCAAGCGCACGCTTGGCGACCCGGGCCCATTTGATATTAAGTATCTTGGGCAAGATGTCGACTCGAAAGAGCAATATGTCATCCGTGAGTTCTTCCCGGTTGATATTGCCAAACGCGAGTCGGGCAAAACCTCTATCGAGGTGACAGACGGTGAAGAAGCCGAGTCGCTTTTCGAGTCGGGGTTGGGGTACTTCCAGAAAGAGTCGGAAGTGCTTGCCGAATTGCAGCATGAGGCGCTGCCCACGCACGTAGACCTGTTTGCAGCCAACGGAACGAGCTACCGAGTGCGTCCGCACCAGCCGAGCATGTCGCTCTCGAAGGGGCTTGCGAGTAAAGGGCAGCTCTCCGAAAAAGCGGCCCTCATGATTATGGTGCCGATTTTGGAAGCCTTGCATGTGGCCCACGAGGCCGGGCTTTACCATGGCGGGGTGTCTCCTGAAACCATTCGCTTGCTCGAAGAGGGCAACGTAATGCTGACCGGTTTTCAGGGAGCGCAGATTCAGCTTGCACGATCGGCTGATCAGCTCGACCTGATTCGTCAGCCTGGCTACAGTGCCATTGAGCAGTACACGCCGCGGGCCAACCAGGGCCCCTGGACCGATGTCTACGCCGCAGCGGCAACCATCTGCACCATGGTAACGGGCGAGCCGATGCCTGAAGCCAGCGATCGCCTTGAAGGTAGCGATCCGCTCAGTACGCTTCTTGAAGATGCCGAGGTGTCGTTTTCGCCTGGCGTGCGCGAGGCGCTGATCGAGGCGTTGGTTGTGGATCCTTCGAAACGGCTGCAGTCGATTGATGCATTGCGCAAAGCTCTTGAAGAGTCGTCGGAGCGCTACGACAGCAATGAGGCCTCGTATGCCATCATGCCGGTAGAAACCGAGGAGGAAACGGCGCTGGCCCGCGGAGACGAAGAGGAAGATGAAGAAATTGAGGTGCTGACCACAGCCAGTGGCGACCGCCCAGCACGGGCACAGCGCACCCCTGAAGAAAAATCCTCGCTCTCGACGGTGCTGCTTGTTGGCATTCCACTTCTTCTCGTTGGACTTGGCGGGGGGCTCTGGTTTGCCTCGGGCGATTCGGGGTCGAGCGGTTCATACGCCGACTATCGTGCGCAGGCCGATTCGCTCTTTGGCGAAGGAGAGTACAACGAAGCAGAGAGCTTTTACAACCAGGCCTTGGAAGTCCGCCCCGAAGATCAATATGCGCTTGAACAGCTTCAAAGCATTACTGAGCGTCAGGAGGAAAGTGAGGAGTCGCGCTACCGTGAGCAAATAGAGCGGGGAGAGGAACTGTTTGAGCGTGCAAACAACCTCTATGAAAGCAATAACTACGAGGAGGCCAACCGCCTTTACGGACAGGCCATGGCGGCTTATTACAACGCGCTCGACCTGGAGGACGATCTCGATTTGGAGTCCGATGAAACTGAGGAAACCGAGCAGCGAATTTCCGAAATTGAAGACCAGCAGCGCCAAATGCTGCGCGAGCGTTCTGAAGACGGAGGCGGTGAGGAAATGGGCCCCGACCAGCTCTATGACTTCTTTATCTCGGAAGCCGATCGGCAGTATGAGGAGGGAAACCTGAGAGCTGCACAGAACAACTATGAGGATGCGCTTGAGTACCGCTCCGACGACTCGTACGCCCAGGAGCGCATCCAGTCGATTTCGGAAGAGTTGGCTGAGCGTAGCCAGGAAGAAGAGTTTCAGGAACTGATGGACCGCGCTGAACGGCTCATGCAGACGTCGAACTATGCAGATGCGCAGGATGTCCTTGAGCAGGCCGTTCAGATCAACCCCGACAATGCTGAAGTGCAGGAGATGATGACCCGCAACGAAGAGTTGCTGGCTGAGCAAGAAGAGCAAGAAGAACAGTTCGAACAGGTGCGCTCACAGGCCGATGATGCGTTCCAAGAGGGGAATTATGAGGAGGCCGTTCAGCTTTATCGTCAAGCCTATGAAATCAATCCGGATAGCGACGAAGTGGTTGAGCGCCTGGAGCGGGCCCAGCGCGAGTACGAAGAACTGCAGATGGCTGAAGAGCGGAGCCAGCGCGAAGACCAGCGTAGTGAGGAAGATGAGGAAACAGGGGAGCGCGTATACACGGTCGTGGATCAGGAACCCCGGCCTGTAGGAGGACTCTCGGCGCTTACCGAAGATGCGTCGTATCCCGAACGAGCATCTCGGCGTGGGGTGGAAGGGCGCGTATACGTACAGGCAACGGTGAATCCGGATGGCACAGTGCGCGAGGTCGAGCTTGTTCGAGGCATCGGCTACGGGTGCGACGACGAGGCGCTCCGCGTGGTACGCAACGCTGAGTTTGAAGCGGCGCAGGTGAGCGGTCGGGCTGTGGCCGCACGCACTACCGTGTGGGTGCAGTTTAGCCTCGGAGATGACTGACCCCGGTCCTCTCCTCGGCCTTGGCACCTGCCGGAAGATGATAACACGCCACACACGGCATGTGTGGTGTGTACACGGACACACGCTTCGCCAAAGACCAAGCCCTTGCATTCTAACTCGCCCACCCCGACCGCGCGCGTCAGGGTGGGCGTTTGGTCGTGTCCCTACAGGCGGGCCGTTCGATTATTGGAATGGAGCAATGTGATGAAGATGAATCTACCCCCGCACCAACGGCGCAACGAATTCGCATCCCCCTGAACACCCACATTGCCCACGGCGTTACGGATACTCCGACGGCTCTTTGCCACTAACCCCGAGGACGCATGGCTTTTTCTTTTGAGTATACGGCGTGGGATGACGCGCGCCACGGCGATCAGCGTCCGCTTTTTGAGCAGTTGAATGA
>NZ_JAWOAR010000214.1:0-5081 GCF_046498435.1 Longimonas sp.
TAAATCCGCGAAGAAACGCCTCCGTCAAGACCAGAAGAAGCGCACGCGTAACCGTTCACAGAAGCGCAAGGTGCGTACGCTCGTCCAAAAGCTAAAGTCAACGGAAGACGCCGAGGCTGCCGCCGAATTGCTTCCTGAAGTGAAACGGGGCTTAGATCGACTTGCTACAAAGAACCTCATCCACAAAAACAAGGCCGCAAATAGGAAGAGCAAGCTGGAGAAGTACGTGAATAGCCTGTAGGTCGTCTTGTCTTCTTTGGGTTCTGGAGCTCCCCTTTACAAGGTGAGACAGCAGAATGAAGGGACAGAGCCGAGCCAGGGTCAGGTACAATCGGTCCAGAGGCGGCCAAAGCATGGTGCACATATGCGAATTCCGTGCGTGCGCCCCGTGCTTGGCCTTCACACAACAGAACCCTCATATTCGTTCTGCACGACTGGATTCATTGCGTTTAGCTCCATATGTGTAAAAACGCAGTGGCCCCTTTGATTTTAAGATACATCTTCATACATTCATTACTGCAATATCTTGCTCCTTACCGCGTCAGTACCAATACTAAGGAGCAGTAGCATCCATACAACCCTGATAGATAACTTGTAGGGAGGTGCTTTTTACCCGGTACAGATAAAATTAGCGTTGCTGTAAAGAACGCAGACACGCCCAATTTGCTGGCCGATTGTGCTTGTGCCTTCCGTTTCGCTGCACTCGCCCGCGCTCGCTTCCTTAACAGTTGCGTTTTCAACAGTTGCGTTGATGTGCGTTGTATCGTACGTTTTCCAATAACGAACGGTGCGTTACCTGTACCGAATCCAACAAACAGTGCTTTTGCGGTACTTTTGTCATCGGTATTACAAATGTTGACGTGCACAATGGCTTACATGCATGTGGACTAGCATGTATATGGATTAGCGCGACGACCAACCTGTCCGACACTGCCTCTTAAAAGCTTTTAGAGCTATGACCCGAACACTACCTTTATATCTATTATCGTTCATCTTGGCATTCGCCTTCACGGTGGATACCGCCGACGCACAGACGAAACGTGCAGGTGACACCTTTTACATTAAGGCGGGAGTCGGTATTGCCGACTACGCAGGGGAATACAGCCCCGTTGATGGCTTTAGTGATATCTTCGACACTGATAAGTTTGACGAAGGCTTCCCGTTTAGCTTCACAGGAGAGTTCGGATATCAGTTCAATCCGAACTTCGGCATTGGCCTCGGTCTTCAGTACGGCGACTATCAATTTGCAGATGGCCCCCCGCGAGGCGAAGGTGCTGAAAGTCTCGGTATTACAACCACATACCTCACAGGACGTCTTAGCCTCGGGGCCCAGAACTGGACTATTTCCCCGTATGCCGATGCTGGACTCCATGCCTCCTTTGGCGGTGAAAGCACTGCTATTGGCCCAACGGTTGCCGGTGGGTTCGATGTCGTAGTAAGCCGCCACACATCACTCTTTATCGAGGCACGCAGTCACCTGGACCTTGATGGTACCAACATTGATGGCATCGATCAAGGAGACTATTCCATGGATGCGTTGACGGTGATGCCTACACTTGGCTTCAAGTATAACTTCAAGTCGGCGGTTACGGCTCCTGCGATCTTCTCGATCGACGGCCCTGCCGAGCTTGAAACCGGAGAATCAGGTACGTTCTCGGCTTCCGTCAATGAAGACGAAGTCACGTCTCCGGTCTCCTACCAGTGGGACTTTGGCGATGGCAGCACTGGATCGGGTCTGCTTACCGACCACAGCTTCAACCAGAGCGGTCAGTATGAGGTCACGTTCACCGCAAGCAATGAGGGCGGCGAAGTCTCTGAAACCCTCACGGTTGAAGTAGAAGATCCGCCGGTACCGGCAGAGATCGCTACGATCAACGCCGATCCGAGCCCTGCAACCGCCGGGGAAGAGGTCTCCTTCACAAGCAATGTGCAGGGAGATTCGCCCCTCGACTACGAATGGGACTTCGGCGATGGCAACACCGGATCGGGTGAAACGGCTACGCATACCTTCGATGAAGAAGGCGAGTACGAAGTCACGCTCAACGCGTCGAACGAGTTTGGCGATGACTCCCGCTCGCTCACGCTTATGGTCGAGCCCGACCTGCCGGAGATCTGCGAAACGGTCAGCGAGTTGAACCCGGCATTCTTTGATGTCAACTCCAGCACGCTTACGGATGAAGCGCGCAGCGCCCTGGAAGAAAACGCAGAGATCTTGGCTGAGTGCTCGAACCTCACGGTTCGCATCGAAGGCTTTGCTGCTTCCGGTGAGCGGAACTCCGACGAGTTGTCCGAAGATCGTGCCCAGGCTGTCGCGGACTTCTACGAAGAAAACGACGTGCCGAGCGATCGCATCGAAGCGGAAGGACGCGGTGCTATCGAGGATGACACCACCTCGAAGAAGTCTGGTACCGAGGAGCAGCGCCGTGTGGACTCGATCCCACAGCGCTAACGCTTCGATCCTAACTTCGTAACGGCGCGCATCAGCACGTTTTGATGCGCACCGTACAAACTGACTGCGAGCCTACCCTCAGACGAGGGTGGGCTCGCTTTTTTTGTTTCTGGCTATGGTATGCCTAAAATCAGTTCCAATCCTGCCCTACATCTTGCGCCAGACCCGTATGGCGTATGTGCCTGCAAACAGGTATTATACATGCGTAAAACGTACCAACTCCTAACGGCACCGACATCTGTTTGCCTGAGAGGCATCCATACAAGTGCAAATGATCATAGCTATAAAACTGCTCTCATGGCGCATCCGATGGACAACTGTTGTACACGCTGCCGTGCTGGGCTGCGCTATTTTTGCAAGCATAGGCTGTACGCGTCCAGTGCCTCCTGAGATTGTCGGGCTATACGGTCCGGAGCGCATTGGGCAAGATACAGCAGCCGTCTTTACTGCACGCATCAACGACGAGGCTACCGAGCCAGTGCGCATGCTCTGGGATTTTGGCAACGGATACGAAGATCGAGGCCTACGCGTAAGCCACGTATTTACCACCGAGGGATCACACACCGTCCGTTTTCGGGTGGAAAACGAAAGAGGTCATGACATGCGAACCTGGATGCTGCGCGTCCGCAGTCTGTCCCGGGCTCCGCAAATTGCAACCGTACAGGTGCAGCCCAACCCCGTACGGGTCGGAGAGCGTGTACAATACGAAACCAGCGTCGCCGGAGTCGCCCCTGCACGCTATCGTTGGACGTTTGGTGATGGCTCGCATTCGGAAGAGGCCGCACCCACGCATCGGTACGAAGCCCCTGGCACGTATGCGGTTCGGGTCCGGGTAGACCATGCCACAGGTACGGATGCGCGCACCGTGCAGGTTGAGGTGGAGCCGGATCTTCCCGACTTCTGTACGCCGCCGGTGGCTGGAAATGTGGTCTATTTTGCCCGAAATGCCAGCATGCTGTCGGAGAACACCAACGCGACACTACGCGAGAATGGCTTGCTGTTTCAAGACTGCGCTCCGCTTCTCGTTCACGTTGAGGGGCACGCGACAGCAGATGAACGCAACGCCGATGCGCTGGCTGCCGACCGCGCCGCCGCCGTGGTGGCAGCGTACCGAACCATGGGCATCGACGCAGAGCGAATCCAGGTAACGCATCATGTGGCCCCAGCTCATGAATCCAAAAAGACGACTAAAGGAAGTATTACAGAGCAGCAACGCGTAGAGGCGACACTGCAGTCCCGTGTGTCTACTGAGTAAAAGTGACGCAAACAGCGCGCTACAAACTCAAGCACCAGCCTGCCGTATGCTCACATAACTGTATTGTGCTCACGCCTGCTCGCAAGTCCACAAACCCGCGTTTGTATCCATGCCCAACTTCGGACGCCATGCTCAGCAACGCACCGCTCGTGCTCTGAAGGCAGAAGCTGCTCGGTTGGGATTCGACGCCTGTGGCATTTCTACGGCTGAGCCGCTCGATGAGGAGGCCCGCCGCCTTGAGCAGTGGCTCCTTGAGGGCCGCCACGGCACCATGCACTGGATGGAGCGCCACTTCGACAAGCGCATCGATCCTACGCGGCTCGTGCCAGGTGCGGAAAGCGTGATCTCGGTCCTGCATAATTACTACCAGCCCGACACGCAGCACGACGAATCCGCCACCACTGGCAAAATAAGCCGCTATGCCTGGGGCGATGATTATCATGATGTGCTTAAGGAACGGCTCTATTTGCTCCTGCACTGGCTCGAAGAACATGTGGGGCAGTCGGTGCACGGACGCGCCTTTGTGGATTCGGCGCCAGTGCTCGATAAGGCGTGGGCGGCGCGCAGCGGACTCGGGTGGCAGGGCAAGCACTCGAATTTGCTGAACCGCGAGATGGGTTCGTTCTTCTTCATCGGCGAGATCATTGTCGATGTGCCGATGCCTGCTGATCATCCGGTCGAGGACTTTTGCGGCTCGTGCACACGCTGCGTCGATGCCTGCCCTACCGATGCCATTTACCAGCCGTACGCTGTTGATGCTACGCGCTGTATCTCTTACCTCACTATCGAGCACGGCGGCGACGATGTGCCCGAGGCGATCTCAAGCGACATGCAGAACTGGATCTTTGGCTGTGACATCTGCCAGGATGTGTGCCCGTGGAATAAGTTCAAGCAGCCCACCAACGAGCCCCGCTACCAGCCGCGCGAGGGCATGTCGGATACCGATCTGCGCGACTGGGTCGAACTGGAGCTTGAAGAGTTTCGTGAGCGCTTCTCCGGCAGTCCCGTCACCCGCGCCACGTACGAGGGCTTCCAGCGCAACGTGCGCACCGCCCTCAAGAACGTGACCGATGACGCATGAGGCGAAGGCTTCCGCATCCGCCCGTAAAATAAAGCTACTGCTGTGTCAGTCCTCTGCTTGATGATTGCTCTGCAATTATCCCCCTACCGAAGTCTGTCATGGTGAGCGGAAGGCGACGAAGGAGGCGAGAGTCGAACTATCTCCTTCGCGGTTGGCAGATACGGCGGGACACTGGGCCCTGTCTATCTCAAGGGAGATCTTTTCTCAGGGAAGATCTTTATTCACTGCGTTCATCAATCGCCCCACTTGCCGGAGCTTTCACATCGGGCATCCCCAAAGCAAGCTCCCCATTCGGG
>NZ_JAWOAR010000267.1:0-7945 GCF_046498435.1 Longimonas sp.
AAGGAGGATACATGGGTGGGCATACGCACGGGTGGAATGCGGTGGAGGCGAAGTCGAGGAAGGCACGTAAGCTACAGTGTCACGTCTACAGTGTCACGTCTACAGTGTCACGTCTACAGTGCTACGTCTACAGTGTCACGTCGACGAAGGTATACGGCGCGGTGGGGTCCGTGTATTTAAACAAGAAATGCTCGTCAAACTCTTGGGCCGCAGCATGTACCGCTTCGTCGAAGGCGTCGACGCGGTCACGCTTTACGAGGCACGCCAGCCGCATCACATCCGTATCTTCGCGGCAGTCGTCGGCATGAATCTGCTCGGCAGGCGGCTGCAGGTGGTTACGCACCCGATCCTGATAGTCAGCGCGTTTGGCCTCAAGTACCTCGCGAAAGAACTCGCCGAGCTCCACTTTCTCTTGGCGGGTAGGCTCGCGCTCGCCATCTTGGAAGTAGCGGTCGCGGGCTTCACGCAGGCCCTCGTGATGATCCACAAAGTACTGAAAGAGGTTGTCGACCTTCCACGCCACGCGAAAACCGATCTCGACGCAGTCGCGCAGCGCTTCCATCTGACTACGCAACGTGCCCTGGTTTGATGCCAGAAACGTGCGCAGTTCGTCGGTGCTCTCCGCCAATACGCCGAACGACATGGGCAAGATGTCGATGTCGCTGCGTACGAGCGTGTTTACAGCGGTGTGGTGCGCCTTAAGGTGCCGGCGCCGCGGACGAAGTTTCGTCCGGTCGAGGTCGCTTACCACCACGGCCAGCCCATCGCGCGGCACAGCATAGAGCGGAGCACCGTCGATCCCTGTGAGCGACATTGTGTCGGCATCAAACGCATCGGCGGGGGCGATGGCGTACAGATATTTCTTGGCGGAATGGCTCATGGAAGAACGAGAAGGGCCAAAAGGGAGAATAGAAAAACGGGTAGTGGATAGAAGGTTAGTGATTACTGAAGACCTCATCCGCCGGTCAGCATGACGATAGCGGCTACACGTGCCCATCCCGTCATGCATCGTATCACGTAACGTCTGACCACTACCGAAAAACGAATTAGTACTCGTACTCAAAGCCGCCATCCTCTGCCGAGGCGTCGTCGTCAAGATTCGAGCTGCGGGACGCCTCTGTCTTCTGGATTTCGGCTTTAATGGCGTCCACTTTCTCGTCGATCTCGCGAATGCGCTGCGTGCAGTCGTTGACTTGCGCCTGCAGTGCCGAGCGGATACGCTGCTGCCGCGTGCGTGCCATCTGCAGGTTGGCCATGCGCACATACAGCGTGTGTGGCTCTTGCGAGGCCAGCGACCGCATACTCGTAGGCGGACGCGTCGATGGCGGACGGGGGCGGTTCACTCGCGGGGGGGCGTGCTTCGACGACGTGCGCCGCGGGTCTTGGTCGGGAGGATTAGGCGAATCACTCATAGTAGCACAGAAGAAAGCGCAAGGAAAGAGCGTGGTTATGCAAGCATCTCGTCAATAGAGTCGACGATGACCTGCCGCGTTTGGGATTCGCGGTCGGAATCGCCAGCAGCGCGGGCGGGGCGCAACACATCCAGGCACACGTCGCGGAAGAATGCAGACGTAGGCGTGATGTCTTCCGTCCGGTCGGCAAACACGCGTGCCAGCACCACCGAACCGCGCACCGACGGCCCATGGTAGGCCTCAAGGCGGTTGCGCACGCGGCGCACCAGATCCACAATACGCTCGGCGAGCGCCTCGTCGATACCCGAGCGCGTCTGCGTGATCTGCACTTCGGTATTTCGGTCTGGATACTCCAACTTGATGGTTATCATGCGGTCGAGCAACGCACTCTGTGTGCCGTGCGTACCCGCATATTCTTTGGTGTTCGACGTGAAGATTGCCCGGAAGTTCGGGTCCACACGCACGTACCCCTCGCTCTGCCCGCCCCGCGTGGGCAGATTCAGAATGCGCTCTTCCAAGATGCTCAACAGCACGTTGTTCGCCTCGGGGCGCGAGCGGTTAAACTCGTCGTAGATGAGGGTGTAGCCTTCGCGGCAGGCCTGCGCCAGGCGCTTGTCTTCCCATACCTTGTGCACCTGCTCGCTAGTTTTGAGCACCGAACGGATGAAGTTATCCACCACCTTCGACTTGCGATAGCCCACCTCGCCGCCCACCAGGTCAGAGCGCGAGAACTCGCTATCTCCGTGGAGTAAGACAGCCGGACGCTCCAGTCGCGCTGCGATATGGAAGGCCAAACTCGTCTTTCCTGTCCCCGATACGCCTGTTAGATGAATGGGGTAGCCTGCGTCTAAGTACGTCATGGCACGCTGCGTAACGCGCTCTACAGCGGGCGTGACGACGAACGAATCGCTGGGCTTGGGAACGAAGATGCCGTCGCGACGACGCGAACTATTAGCAACTGACGGGGAAGAGGAAGACGGCTCCATACAAACACGGGGAAAACGGGGCAGAACGTGCGTGAGCGAACACTGCGCAGCGAATCAACGCGCAGCGCGTTCAGGCGGCAAATGCACAAGAGACGATGCCACTCCCAGGAGGCATAACCAAAAAGCAGGAAAGCCAGCCGCACACAGCGCAAGGCATCGTGTGCATCCGGGTTTCCTGCTTGGTGCATCGATTGACGGCCAACCATGAAAGCAGGAGACGTGCACGCTTGTGGCTGTTGGGCCTAAGAGCTGCAAGCTTCGAGATGGAGCTTGGGTGTGCACGCCCGGCTGGCTTTTTGTGACACGTCTTCGCCTTATGAGGAAGGCGCAGCTGCTGTAGCCGTAAGCCCAATGCCTTCAGCATACTTCAGGTATGTTTCGACCGAGGCCACAACAATACGCGCCTCTACCGATACCAATTCAATGCCAACCAGCGAAACACGGACGAACGCGTCGATCACAATTCCTTTGTCCAGGATGCGATCAACGACTTCTGCCAGCCCGCTGGCATCACTTGTCTTTTGAACTTCTGCCATACTAAGTACCTCGTTGAGTGGTTATGCAAAAAACGGAAAATGGCTTTATGCCTCTCTGCGCCTTCCACAAGCTGTTCGTGCAAGTAGCGCGTTTGCACACTGCACGCCAAAGCAGCTACCGTACTAACGGTGTGGAATTGCAGAAGCATCTTCACGCTACGTAGAGCCCAAGAACCGTTCCATGTGCTATGCGACGGGTGTGCACCGTGAAGCATGGTGTACTGCGTTCCTGCAGTACTACTGGTAAGCATACAATGCCGCACCCAAGAAAGAAAATGTATTCCGTAACGTTGCCGTTTGAGATGTGTTGAAGCGGTACACATGCAACGCAGGGGAAAGCGACCATGCATCATGAGGAAACGTCGGGAGATGACGCGTCGGGGGCGTCAGCGTCTGAGGGCGGGTTGGGCTCTGCGGTGTCGTCGGCAAGCAGGCGCATAGTCTTTTCCAGACGATCAAGGCGCGCGTTCAGGGCATCAAACTGCTGCTGTTGGATGGCAGAAGCCTTGCCCGCTGCATCGTTATTCTCGGTGCCTGAGGCCGATTGGGCCTGCAAGAAGTCGGCAGACTTCCACCAGTCCATCCCCATCTCGTCGGCTTTGTCGACTGAGCAGATGACCAGTCGGATCTGCACCGTGAGCAGTTCCACGTCGTTCAGGTTCACCTTGATATCCCCGGCAATGACGATGCCGGTTTCGAGCACACGCTCCAGAATATCGGCCAAGGTAGCGCTGCGCGGTCCGCGCATGTTCTGCATTGAACGGCTCATACAGAAGGAAAATTTGATCCGTGATGGGTAAAAATGTGTGTGCGCCTCGGTGTTCAATCCAGCATCTAAACGCAGTTCCGGTACGGCTCCTACGTGCCCGATTTACGGTGCCGGAGTAGATTCAGGGTGCTGAATGGTACCCAGGTCAAGATGCAAATCGTCAAGCTCCAACCCAAACACCTCACAAAGCCGCTCCAGCTCCTCGGCCTGTTTCATAAGCGTACGGCCCACGCGCTCGACCTCTTCATCCGTTAATGTGCCGCGCTCCATGCGCCCCACAGCCTGCTTCTCCAGCAGATCATGAAGCAGCTTTACGAGCGTCAGCACCAGGTGCGCCAACCCCTTTCCTGGATTGTCTTCCGCTACTTCTACGCGGCGCTGTCCGTCTGACAGGGGCACAGCTGACACGTTCTGGGCGGAGGCGGTGCGATGCGGCTTGACTGGATCCAGCGCCGCACGGGCGCGGGAAGCAGGATCGGGCGCGGCGTCACTCACGGCGTTACTCATGGGTAGCACGATCGGATGGATCGGAGGAAGCGAGGGCGCCGTATCCACGAGCGGTGTCTACAGCGCTCAGTAGCAGCCGGAGATCCAGGTACAGCAAGTCGACATCGGCTACGGTGATGACCACATCGCCTCGCAACACTGCACCTGTGTCGAGCACACGGTCAAGCGTTTCTGCAAGGGTTACGTCCGAGACGTACTGCGGGGGCGGGGGATGGTCGGGCATAGTTGCCAGAGGCCGAGCCAGTGAAGTAGTGAGAGACGAGGCACACAGCACGTATCAGGGCGATGCGTAGAGCGCACGGCCCAACGCCCGCAACGTGTCGATGCCAACAGGCGGCGTGCCACGCTCAACGCGCACCACATGCTGATCCGGAAAGTCGGTGCGGATGCGGTCTATCGTGTGTACCGACGCGGGCCCCTCGAGCTGGTTGGATGCCAGACGCACCGCACGGTTGACAAATAGTGTCGGTATGCTCAACCCTGCGCGGGTGCAATGGTTCACCAAGCGCTCCGTCTCTGCATGCACCATCCGATCCTGCATGGTAACGCCGTACACGCAGCCGGTGCGGGTGTCGTGCGTGCCCTGCAGCATGCGGCGCAGCGTTTTCACCTGCTTCGACAGACGCACCAACCGGTCGTTCAGACGTGGCGCATGAATCATGCGACGGTACGTACGCAATAGGCGAAAGAGCGACCGAATCCAGGCGTTGAACACTTCGGGCATCTCAATAAAGCGGAAGAAGTGCCCCGTCGGTGCCATATCCAGCACGACATGCGTGTAGCGGTCGTCCTCCAACTGATCGAGCGTGGCGGTAATGCCCATGATTTCGTCGATTCCGGGCGGGGCCAGGTCGAGCAAATGCTCCGCTACCTGCCGGTCATGGGGCATATCGAAGCGACCGCCTGTCTGCTGGAAAAACTGCTGCACCTCATCGACATACGCACCGCGCAGCCGCTCAAAGCGCGCCTCGGCATCCACACAGGCGGCGTCGAGTCCGGGCGCTACGCCTGCAGGGGTATCGTGCACCTCGGTATTGAGGATGTCGGCCAGCGAGTGCGCTGGATCTGTCGAAAGCAGCAGTACGCGCTGCTCATCTGTATGGGATGGGTTTTTTTCTCCTGCCAGCCGCAGGGCCGTTGCACAGGCGATTGTTGTCTTGCCCACGCCTCCTTTCCCCGCAACAAGGAGCAGTTCATGGCGCGGCCACGGCGCCGCATGGGCCACACGAGGTATGCCACGTGTGTGCGGGGCAGACTGCTCTTCGGAGAGCGCACTGCGCGATTCGTTCGCGCTGCCGCCACCCGGCGACACCGAATCGTATCGCGCTGCGCGGGTCCACAGGGTGGGCAGGTGCTCCTGCAGTTCAGACTGCGACAGCGCAGGAAGCGTCCAGCACATGTCGCTGGGGCACATTGCCGGGAGAGCTTCGGCCTCTGCATCCCCCTGCCACTGATTTATGACGACAGCGGGCACAGCGACCGAGGCATCGTGCAAGTGGGAAATAAGGCGATCGGTTTCTTTTGCGATGGCAGGCTCGGCCTGCGTTACGACAAGCACACCGGCCTGATCAGCGGTACGGAGGGTTTGCATCACGCGCTCGGCGCGCGTCCAGAGGCTACTCACGAACGTGTCGAGCGCATCGGGATCGGTACGACCGCTGAAACGCGCCCGCATGTAGCGATGCTTTTCGAGGAGCACGTCCAGAAAGTCGACCCATGTGACAAAGCGCTCGGGCATCTCAAAGAGGCGCAGCGTATGGCCTGTGGGCGCTGTATCTACGATGACCCGTGCATATGTATCGTCCGAGAGCAGTTCCTCCAGCCGAAGCACTGCCATGGCCTCGTCGATACCCGGCAATGCCAGATCGAGTAGCTCCTGAATATCGGCATCGTCGAAGAACGTGCCGCGCGCTACAATCTCGTGCAGCGTGTCGTGGTGCGCTTCTCGAAACGACTCTACGGCCGCCTGTGCGTCGAAGGCCTCGGTATGCAAGGTATCTGGGCATGCCACCTCGTTCAGCCGATCGTCGATGGAGTGGGCCGGGTCGGTTGAGATGAGCAGCACCGGTCGGCCTGAGGCGTGCTGCTGCCGACGTGCATGCCACAGGGCCGTAGCGGCAGCGCATGTGGTTTTGCCCACCCCTCCTTTGCCCGCAACGAACAGCAGCGGAGGCACATCGGCAACAAATGGCGGTACATCGGGCATAATCAGGGGGATGCGAAGGGGATCGCGATAGCGCGCATTCCGACCGCGCTCCACCTACTGGACGCGCTCTTGCAGCTCGTCGAGTTCGTCGAGACGGTCGAGCACTTCTTCTTCCCGGGCATCGAACGCATCTTCAGAGATTTCGTCCGTCTCAACCGCCATGTACAGATCGTTGAGCTCGTTACGCAGCGCCTGGCGCTCGCTTTCGATCTCCTCGCGCACAGCATCGTGAATGGAGGAGGCGATAAAATGCACGCCCCGCACAGGCGCAAGCAGAATATCGTCGATCAAAAACATGATGAGTCAGACGGGTTACGGATATCACGAGGCATCATGCATGCGCAGGCAGTTGCCAGATGCAAAGCTCTTGCCTTACTGAGCGCGCTCGCCAGCCTGCTCAACCCACGCTATGACGTTTACAAACGGAGGCAACTCATCAATCCGGTCGCGGATTTCGCTGGGGGTTGCATCGGCCAGGTCAGCAAACGTGATGAATCCAGCCTCGTGCAACCTGTCGGCGATCTTCGGACCCACCCCTTGCAGCACGGAGAAGTCGTCAGGCTCTGGGTCCGGCTCAGTTCCTGACGCAGCCTGCGCCTCGTCTGCCTCCTGCGCGTCCTCCGTATCTTCTGAAGTGGTCTCCGTAGCATCGGTGGCAACGGCTTCGTTGTCTGCTTCGTCGGATGTGGGGGGAGCGGCTGTGTAGTCATCGTTTAACGACACCGCTTCGGAGGAGGCCTCGTTGGGCGTGGTTGCTTCCTCGCTGGACGCAGCATCGGATGCAGCGGTAGAAGAAGGAGCAGCAGCGGCGGCCGGTGTTGCAGCAGGTTCGGAAGCGGGCTGTGCTGGCGGTGTTGCAGGCGCTCCCGGAGTATCTTCTGCGCGGGTCCATGCCTCGTGTAGGGCCTGCATCACAGCGCGGCGCTCCGACTGCTCAGCACGGGCTTCCTCCAAGATGCGCTGCGTGTCGGCGCGAACATCGTCGACAAGCTGGCCGCGAGCAGATCGGTTGTCTTGGAGCAACTGCGCAACCTCATCCGCAATTTGACGCATGACCGCCTGACGTTGTGCCTTGTCTTGTTCGCGCGTTTCGCTGCGTGCCTCGTTGGCCTCGCTCAACAGCGTCTGAACCCGCGTACACACCTGGTCCACAAAGTCCGTCCGTGCATCGGATTCTGCTTGTGTAGCCGCGGCACGTTCGTTACGGAACTGCTCAAGCAAGTCGGCAACGCTGCCGGTAATGGATTGCGCATCGGCACGCACCTTGTTCATGTGCTCTTGCCGCGCCTCGCGGCTGGCACGTGCGTCCTGATTGCGCGCTTCGCTGAACTGGCTCAACATATCGGCCACCGTGCCTTCCACGGCATGCACATCACTGCGAATCTGCTGCAGCGATTCGGCCCGTTTGCGGCGCTGATCGGCCATTTCGCGTTTTAGTTGTTGGACTTGTTCAGCAACGGAAGCCATGTCGTAACGGGAGGTTTAGGGCAGAAAACCAGCAAGTAGGTAGAAGAGCGTGCCACACGTGA
>NZ_JAWOAR010000286.1:0-4716 GCF_046498435.1 Longimonas sp.
CTACCTCGGCGACGATTGCTGCCTGCTTGCCCACCATACCTGGATACCGGTCAACAACCAGAATGTCAGCGTGGTCCGGGACCTGATCCTGATTGCATTGACTTTGGCTTGCAGCGTATCAAGGCGCGACAGCAGGTCACTTAGCTTGCGTCCCAGGCCCGTGATCAGCTGCTGCCACATATTTTCAGCGGCTTTGCGTCGTGGAGGGAGCCCCTGCAGTTCGTCGCGGAGGACACTCAGCGTGGCCTCTACGGTGTCTCGTTCGTACTGAGCCGTGGTTTGCGTATGGATCCGGCGTAGCGCTCGGCACAGGCGGTCATCAGCGTCCTTTTCATCATCCAGCGTCGTCCGGTATGCATCAAAGAGGGGCCGGATGGCTGCGAGCATATCGTCTGCATCATCTTCAACCGAATGCGCTACCAGCGGGCTGTCGGAGGCGGTCGGTTTTTCTGTATCCTCGTTTGAAGGTGCCCATGCAGCGGGGGGAGCGTGTAAAGCGCGTTGCTCTTCTTTCAGTTCTTGGCGGTACTCCTGAATCTGTTCATAGCGTGCCTCAGCATTGTGGATGCGCTTGTCATGCATCTGCATATCGTTACGTACCGCATCACGGCGCTGCGTAACGTCTTGCATCTCGGCCTTGATCTGCTTTTTCTTGCGGCGAAGTTCAGGAATCTGCCGGGCGGCTTCTTCAGCGTTTTGGTACCGATGCAGCGCTGCCTGAAGCTCATCAATCGTTGCTTGTAATGACTGCACCTTTGCATCCATCGTAGACCGGTTCTCAGCTATCTTCAGGCGTTCTCGAAGCCGCTCTTGCTCGTTCGTAGCATTCTGCAATTCTGTACGGATCCGCCCAGCATCAATGTACTGATCTAATGGAGGTGGCGTCAGCCCGTTCAACGAGAGCGTGCCCCACGGGGCTACCCACGGGGTGGCAGTGAGTGTGTCATCCAGGTGCTGCAGACGCTTCAGAAGGGCCTCGTAGTCAGTAATGCTCAAGTACGATCCCGATGGACTCAAATCCAGCAATTCCGGGTTCAGAATGCGAAACAGCCGGTCCATGCGGGCGGTGCCGAGCGCCTTCTTGAGGCCAGGTCCTACTGCATCTTCAAGGTTTTCCAGTCGGCGGCGCGTTCGCTCCACAGTGCTCCTGACTCGTTTGAGGCGAGCACGAATGCGCTTTGGGTTGTCTGCGTCGATAGACTGTATCTTGGCACGCAGTGACGCCTGCTCTTCGCGCAAGTGCTTCAGGTCACGCTCGGTTGCTTCGGGGTCTATCTCTGCTGCCGCTTCCGCCCTCCTCTTGAACCGTTGCAGGGTCCCGTTCACGCTTCCCAGCGTCTGATTCAGCTCGTCTCGCCGTGTATCCAGCCCGCGATACGTCTCTTGGAGATGGCTGCGCGCGCTCTTTTCTTGATGGATGGTCTGCGTCTGAGCGCGAGCCGCCTCCTCAAGCATGTCGCGAAGCTCGTTGGCCGTGTGCATAATCTGCTTCCACGTCTGCACACCTGTGTCCCGAAGGTATTGACGCCGGTCGTAATGCCTGAGTGCGGTGCGGATGCTGTCTTCAATCATTTCCATCTTCTCGATCTCATCCCGCTGGCCCTGCATTTTTGCAAACTGATCGGCATAATCCGTTTTGAGGTCGACCGAGAGGTCGCCGAGTTCAGCAGCGTATGTGTTGCAGAGCGTAGACTTCAGCGTGTGTTGATCCAGATGGCGAAGTCGAATTAGGCCTTTGAATAAGTCGCGGAAGCGATCATAACCCTCCTGGCTCTTTACGGGTACAAGTCCAAGGTGTACGGCCTTATTCTCCCCTATGCCGGTAAGAGCCGCACGAAGATGGCCTGCCTTCATCAGCCGCAGGTTCTTGAGCGCCAACTCGGGCTTTACCTCGTCCATGGGTCGCGGCGCGTTGGTGTCCGTTAGAAAATCGCTTCGGACCCACGGCCCAGCATACGCAAAACGCTGTATGTCGTAGTTCTTTGCAGGGCCGGTACCGTGCAGTCCAAAAACTTGCAGCCCCTCCGGAGTGCGGCACTCAAACAGAACGTAGCTGTAGCGTTCGGGAAAGTAATAGCGTTTTGTTTCCCGGGTGGTGTATCCGGCAAACGACATATGGCTGATCTTGTCCACGTATAGCAACTGAAGCAAGTTGACCAGCGTGGTTTTCCCCACATTGTTCGGGCCAATCAGATGGAGCGGACGCGTCAGGTCCACATCGGCAAAATCAAAGGTGCCTGCATGAATAAGAACGAGGCGCGTAGGTCCAAGAAAAGCCATGGGGCAATGACGTTGTGCAGCAAAGAGGACGGCTTGCGGAAAGACGGCTTGCGGATAGGAGAGCGTGTCAGGTTTCTGGAAGCGGAGGCAGTGGCTTAGCAGACGGGTCGGCCTTTGCATCAGCGTTGGGCGCAGTACCAGAGGCCTCGCTCATCTCCACTGCTTCGATACATAGATCGAGAAAGCGGTATGCTGCCGTTCGAAACTGGAACGCGCCCCCAGTTCGGGTTTCGGCGAACCCATACTTTTCGAGCAACCGAACCACGCGTGCCAGGTCATCGGCATCGTTAATATCTACCTGCTCCATGTACTCGCGATACCGTTCGGACGCAAGATGGGGCAGCTCCTCAATGCGCCACCATGTATCGAAAAAAGGAGGCACGATCGCTGCGTACTCGTTGCTCATCGACTCAACCATCACCAGGACAAACAAGCCCATCGTACGCGCTTGTTTTCCAGGATTCTTAGAGGGATCAGCAGCCAGATAGACGACATTTTGATGGTGTTTGTGCAGGCGCAGCCCGAAGGCACCGAAGGCTTTCTCGTAGGCATCAAAATCATTCCAAAGCACTCGAAAGAGGTCGCCGTCTGCTGGCGTAAAGTGATAGCCTCTACGGAGACGGTCGAAGATCGTGGCGAGATGGGGAAGAGACGTCATAATCATGTAAGCGCAATAATCACGTAAGCACAGTTAGGCGACAGTCAATGCGACAGCTTCCACCCGAGCGGGATGGGCTTCGAGGAGGCATCTGCCATGCGTGTAGGTGCGCGATGTAGCATCAAACGAGATGCGTAGCTTCTGGCTTTGCAGAATGTATCGGTAGGCGGCCAAAACATGTGACACATCGGCATCTGCGAACTGATCAACAAGATGAGCCATCACATCGTCAATAGGGCACGCCTGCACCGTTTGAGCGATAAGTTCGTCGCGGTGCGGGAGGGGCGCTGGTTGCGCGTCGGTTGCCCGTTGCGGAATGGGATCGGGTGGAGCTGGCGTATAGGCCCGCATATCCAGCAGAAAGCTCCGCATGGCGTTGTCGTCCAAGACGGTGCGTATGTTGATGCGGAGCAGTCGAAGGCGCTCAGGAAGGCCGAGCACATCGGGGCCGGAGCGATGAACCGCTTGCAGAAGCTTTGAGGCGCCGCGAACGAGCATGGTGCTGCGCACTTGTGCTTTGAACAATGGGATCACTTCATCGCGTGCTGTTTCAAAGTTTTGGAGTACGTGGCGCCGCACGCGTCGCAGACGGGCTCCAGTAACGGCAAGTTCACGCAGCACCGCGGGAGCATCGGCAAACGACGGCTGCACATGCCCAAGCGTGGTTTCCAGCTGCGAAAACTGCTCCTCTGCCATACCGCCGGAGTGCACAATCGCTTCCAGCGGGCGGATGTGGTCGTCCATCATTTCCAGAAGAATGGAGAAGCGGTCTTCTACGCTTATGCCTTTCGTTTGAGCCCGTAGTGCCGTAACGCGATGCAGGATCGCCTCACGGTTGGTGCGCGAGAGCCTGCGGATCTCCTCCAATGCGTCTCCAAGATGTTCGAGCGTTCGGATGGCGCCGTTTTGCAACTGCTGCTCGCCGAACTGGTGAAGGCGCTGCCGGTCGGTTGCAATCTGCTCCAGGTGCCCTCGGAGTACTTTCGGAGTGCTCAGCACCTGTTCGCGCTGAAACTCGCGCAAGAGCCGCTGAACGCGCATCGTGGGTTCGTACACAGCAGATTGCTCAGGAAGCGGCTCGATGAGCCCGTGGGTGCAGAGCTGCCGAAAAACATGTGACACCGACGGGGCAGCGGTGCTACGGCCTTGTTGGGCATGCCGAAGATGAGTGCGAATCTCTGCCTCTCGGAGTCCATGCGGGGCTGCATGCACCGCCTGCAACGTAGAGAGGTGATCATGCATCAGACGCAGAAAGGTCGTTAAATCGGGATGGGGCATGCTTCGCCGCTACGCTGCCGGCTTGAGATATGGAAATCTACACGATGTAAAGGTAAAGTTAAGTGCGTTGCGAGAGAAGTGCAACCGAGCAAGCACCGGCAGACGACACATTTGCATCGAAGCGGTGCGTTCTGTGCCGCTCGTCCCCGGCAAGATTTTTTACCAGGGGAGTGATCACGTAACGTCTATACACGGCCCCGTATCATAAGTAGACCCACAAAAGTATCTTATACCATCTGCGCTGAATCATCATACAGGTGTTTGCAATCGGTGAGCGACGAAACTCGCCTTAATGTCGCCGGGGACGCAAGCGGTACCGACAGCTGTCGGAAGAATATCCCGGGCGGCCTCCAACCTAACGTGTACATCGAAGTCTCGCACCTGGTATTAGGAGACGTAAGTAAAGACAGGCATGAAGTTGGGGGTTTGTGCATTTCAAACCGGTATCATGTGCGCCCCGACGTTACTTAATACACGCGCTCATTCGTACGGTGCTACGC
>NZ_JAWOAR010000351.1:0-4046 GCF_046498435.1 Longimonas sp.
GCATCGTACAGACGTAGCGCAGCGGTGCGCACCAGCGCCAACTGTTCGGCAGGCGTGCGCCCATCGGGCGAGAGCGACGACACCCCCGCCGCCTGCTGCCGCTTGAGTCCGCCCACGCGCTTGCGGAAAAACTCGTCGAGGTTGCTGCCGGTAATGGCGCAGAAGAATACGCGCTCCAACAGCGGAATCCGCTCGTCGAGCGCCTGGTGCAGCACGCGCTGATGAAAGTCGAGCGTGCTCAGTTCGCGGTTAAAAAAGAGCGTAGGATCGTCGAGCGGCATATCGGGTGAAACCGCTCGCGGGGCTACCGACGGCGGAAACGTGCGGGCGTCCGTCTGGTCCGTCTGGGGCGCGGCGTTCATAGGCCGTGGGTTCACATTGGAGGGCACGGTTTGTATCTTATGGTACGAAGTAAAGCGGCTCGTTTGTCAGCAAGGTTCCTTTTGATGATCAGTTTTCTTGTGACGTGCGTCTCGGCCTGCACGACGCGCATAATCCATCGCATCCCCCTTTGTACTGCCCTCGTTGTTGTCGTGCTTGGGGGAGGCGGAGCCCAGGCCAGCTACGGCCAGCAGATTGGGCGCATCCCCGGCACGTATGACGTCGTCACACGGCCCGATTCGGCGTCGTACCAGACGTTTTCAACGGGCGATTACCAGCTCATCTATCCTACCGGAGCCCGCGCCGAGGCTGAGCAGGTGGCGCAGATTCTACGCGACAGCGCCGCCACCACGCACGACATTATCGGGGAGGCCGATCCGCAGCGCCCCATGCCTATCGTGCTGAACAACTACACCGACCGGGCCAACGGATTTGTGCGCCCGCTGCCGTTTAAGCAAGAAATCGAAATTCCGAGCACGCGCACGCCGCCTCTCACCACGCGATATGCCTCGTGGTTTGAGGCGGTGGTGCCGCACGAGCTGACGCACGCCCTACACGCCGAGTATCACCCCGGATTGGGCGTGGGCGGCGTTCTTGATGTCTTTGCGCCAGATGCGGCCCGTGCGCTGAACCTGAACGCGCCCCGAGGCTGGGTCGAAGGACTGGCCGTGTATCGCGAAAGCCAGAATGAGCGCGGAGCGGGCCGCATGACGCTGCCAGCCGCGCTGATGCCCTACCGAGCGGCGCTGGGCAGCGACCAGCCGTGGGGCACCTCGCGCGTGCTTCATCCACCGCGCTACACGCAGCCGTTCGACCGCCACTACCTGGGGGGCGGGCAGCTGGTTCGGCACCTGGTTGAGCAGGCCGACGACCCCGAACAACCGTATGCGTTTGCCCAGCGCACGCTGGCCTGGAACCACCGCATGCCGCTGTTCGGATACGGAGTTGCTCTCTGGTACGGCTTGCGGATGCCCACAGGCCGCGCATCGGGGCGCTTTCTGGAGGCCGAGCAGCAGCGCGAAGCCGAGCGCATCGAGGCACTCGGTACGCTCACCGAGGCCGCACCCGTCACCACATCGCGGCGCGGACTGAACCACCGCCGTCCGTTGTGGACGCATCCCGACACGCTCGTGGCCTACCGATCGGGCTACCGCACGGTGCCCGGCGTGTACCGCGTGCATGTGCCTTCCGGACAGGCCGAACGCATAGCGGCTCACACGCGCACCGCCGATGCGCACCTGCACCTGGCCCCCGACAGTCAGGCCGTGTGGATGAGCCGACAGCGTCCCGCCCGCGCGGTGCCCGGACAGTCGGTGGCCGATGTCGAAACGATTCATCTGCCCACGAGCACGCGCACGTCGCAGTCCAAACGGGCGCGGCTGTTTGCACCGGCCCCGACCTCGGGCGAGGCGTTCTGGGCTGCGCAGGTCGATGGGCCTGCCCACCGGCTTGTTCGATGGCCTGCCGGCAGCGATGCCGAGGCGGAGCCCATTGCCACCGCGGAGTTGCCGCCCCGCACGCGCATTCAGCAGTTAGCTACGCATCCCACTACAAACCAGACCGTAGCGCTCCTCAACCGTGCCGGGCACCATGCGCTCTACACCGTTACGTACGATGCGGAGACCCGGCGCATTGACACGCAGCCGCTGTTCGGGTTCGACGACGCTGCAATCTATGATGTGAACTGGGGCCCCCAGGGCAAGCGGCTGGCGATCAGTGCCGACCCGACGGGCGTGCCCAACGTGTTCGTCCTCGATCTGGATGATCAAGCCGTACATCGCGTAACCAATGAGCCGTATGGAGCGCTGGAGCCGGCCATCGATCCCACCGGGCAGCGCATTGCGTACGTGCGCCACGACTATCAGCGCCACGACCTGGTAACGGTGCCCGTAGCGCCTACCGAGTGGACGCCATGGTCAGGGGGATGCTGGGAGGATGCGTCTTGTGTGCAATCAGCATCGCCCACCGAGCCGCCCGCTGTAGACGACGACATTGCCCGCGCCGACGACGCGCCTTACCGAGCACGCTCGCACATGCGTCCGCGCATGGTCTATCCAACGACACGATTCGACCGCGACGAACTCGAGTCGCAGCCGCCAGGCACAGAACTCGGGCTCGGCGTAGGATTGGGGATGGCTGGGGCCGATCCGTTGCAGCGGTGGGCCTATCGGGCCGAAGCCTACTACCAAACGGGCCAGCTGTGGGGCGAAGCACGCGTGCAAACGGGCTGGTGGGGACAGCCCAGCATCGGCGCATACCGGCGTCCGTACACGGCCACGGTGGGAGTGGAGCAAGAAGAGCCTTCGACGATTGTGCGGCGACAGGTGGGAGTAGAGGAGCGGGGCATCGAACTCACGCTCTCGCAGCCGCTCACCCTGCGGTCGAACGTGTATCACTCGCTGGTACAATTGCGGTGGCGGAGCGAGCTCCGACAAACGCGCTTGTTTGCCGACTTCATTGAGGAGCAGCCCCTTCGAAGCCGTGTTACGCTGCGTCCGCAACTGCTGTACGCCTACCGCCTCCAACAGAACACACGCGACCTCATTCCGCGCGCCGGGTGGGTGGTGTCTGCCAGCCCCTTCATCGACGCGTGGACCGACGGTATTACGGCGGGACGTGCGCTTCAACTGGGCAGCAGCCTCTACCTGCCGTGGCTCGACCGTTTCAACACCGGCATACGCCTGGGGATACAAACGCTGAGTCAGAACCGATCAGCGATCTTCGATCTTGACACGTTTATGCCACGGGGCTACAGCGATGTAGCACTGCCCCAGGGCACCTACGCCCGGGGCGATATTGAGGTGGTGCAGCCGCTGCTGTATCCCGACCGGGGCAGCACGCTCCTCACTGTGGTAGCTGAGGCGTTGTATCTCTACGGCACGGCACAAACCCTTCGCGATTTGCAGGGCCCAGCGGTGTCGTTGTCGAGCGCCACCTTTGGCGTTGGGGCCCGCGTGCGTCTTGCGTACAACCTACCGCTGAATCTGCGCATCGGCGCCTCCTACCGTTTTGCTGATCAGCAGTGGGAAGGCGTGTTTCGGTAACCACGGCTACGACGCAGTGGCCAGACAGCGCTGGATTGTACCCAGCAGGTCGTCTTGCGAAAACGGCTTGCTTACGTACGCATCGAACCCTTCCTGCTCAAAGCGCTGCTGATCGCCCGGCATGGCGTACGCCGTTAGCGCAACCGCCGGGGCCGTTACGTTGTGGGGCGGCTCTCGGAGCGCATTCAGCAGATCGGTGCCGGTGCGCTTTTCACCCAGGTTGATATCCAGAATGAGAAGCTGAAATGTCATTTCGGAGCAGGCCTGCGTCGCCGCATCAACCGACGCTACGAGGGTTGCCTCGTAATTGGGGGCTAAAATGTGCTCCAGGAGCAACTGCGTTTCCGCATTGTCTTCCACAACAAGAACAGCAGGTACGGTATCAGACATGGTAGTACGTGTAGCATGAGGCAAAGGGTGGGCGCACCGCCCTCCGAGCCCCTGACCCAAACAGGGGCATTGCAGTGGGCAGACGCGCTATAGCGTCCAACGCAGTTGGAGGCGCCAGTTGCGCACGCGCGAGCTGTCAATCTGGTCGCGACCTTGGCCAATGACATCGCGGTTGGTATATGCCGTAACGCTGTACTTGGCTTCAAGATGCACCGCCGATGTCAAATCGAG
>NZ_JAWOAR010000344.1:0-5811 GCF_046498435.1 Longimonas sp.
CTGTCTCATCCCATGACGTACGCAGATCCGCTTCGCATCCCCCCGCAACGCCCAACTGCCATGCAACACGATTCCATGCAGCCCGCCCGCATGCCGCAATGGGCGGTGCCGTACATCTACACCGCCATTGCCCCCACGCACGACTGGCTGGCGGTTCTGGTGGAAGCGAAGGCCCGTGCCTTCGGACTCCAGCAACTCGCAGTACAGAACGGCGAGCATGTGCTGGAGGTGGCCGTGGGCACGGGGCTCTCGTTCACCGACCTCGTAGCCGCCAACCCCGACGGCTGGACCGAGGGGCTCGACCGCACACCCGCCATGCTGCGACAGACGGCCCGCCGCATGCAGAAGGCGCCCCACCAGCAATTCGGACTGCGCCTGGGCGATGCGTACGCCCTTCCGTATCCCGATAACACCTTCGACGCGGTCCTCAACAGCTACATGTTCGACATGCTGCCGGTGTCGGACTTCGCGACCGTACTGCGCGAGTTTCAGCGCGTGCTGAAGCCGGGCGGGCGGTGCGTCTGCATCAACATGACCGTGCCCACCCACTGGACCGAGCGGCTGTGGGATACGCTCTACGCTATCTTTCCCCCGCTTCTGGGCGGATGTCGCGGCATTACGCTGGCCCCGTCGATGCATGAAGCCGGGTTTGCAGAGGTGCAGCGCACCCGCATCGTGCAGCGCACGTTTCCGTCGGAAGTGGTGATGGCATCCGTTGAAAACAGCGCATAGCCGCCATATCCGATGTAATATAACGCTGAATTCATTGCAATCCGGGTGCAGGGTGCGTACACTTCCTGTGTTACACATTCTGCTTACTTCGGGCCCTACCGCAGTCTATGCATACTTCCTCTGCCTCCCCGGTTGCCTCGCCCTTTGCCACCGATGACCCCGTGCTGAGCCTCATTGGCAACACGCCGATGGTTGCGTACCCGGGTGTTGAGAACGAGCGCGTGCTCTGCAAGATGGAGTCGATGAATCCGACCGGCTCTATGAAAGATCGCATCGCGATGGGCATTCTCACCGAAGCGGTGCGCACCCAGAACATCGATACAGTCGTGGAGGCAAGCTCGGGCAACACGGCAGGCGCGGTAGCACTGGTCGCCAACCGGCTCGGACTGCGGTGCATCCTGACATGCCCCGAGGGCAGCAGCCGCCAGAAGTTTGGTTACATGAAGGCGTTCGGGGCCGAGGTGCACGAATGCCCGCGCGTCTCCTCCGACGATCCCAACCACTACCGGGCCACTGCCCAGCGCCTGGCCGAGGAGAACGACGGCTTTCTGATGAACCAGTACTACAACCAGTCGAATCCGGGCGTGCATGCGCAGTGGACGGGTCCGGAGGTGTGGGCCCAGGCGGGCGACCGCATGACGCATCTGGTCTGCGCCATGGGCACGGGCGGACTCATCAGCGGCACCGCACGGCACGTAAAAGAGCAGGCTGCCGAAGCTGGGCGTCCGGTTACCGTTGTGGGGGTGGATGCCGAGTGCTCGAACATTGCCACCGCATTTTACGACGAACCCGAGCGTCCGTACGACACCGCTGTAGAGGGCCTCGGCAAAGGCGGCAAGCTGCCTACCATGTGGTTTGAGTACCTGGACGAGATGCGCCGCGTGACCGACGACGAGGCGTTCGATCAAGCCCGCCGCGCGGCCCGCGAAAACGGCATGCTCATTGGGCCCAGCGCCGGAGCCGCCCTCAAGATTGCCTGCGACATCAGCCAGTCCGACCCCGCCGCCACGGTCGTTACCATCATCTGCGACGGCGGCGACCAGTACTTTGATACGCTGTTTGGGGTGTGAGCGTCATCTATGCCTCCATTCAGCCGCACCCGCAATGAGGCAGAGAAGAACACAGGATCTATCTTGCCTACCGTACTGTTTCTTTTCTCAAAACAAGGAAGCGGCGACTTGCTTTCACGCAACAACAAAATGATATGGACTGGCGCAATCGTATTACCAGCGATCCTGAGGTGCTAACTGGAAAGCCCGTCATTAGCGGTACGCGGCTTTCAGTTGAGCATGTCCTCGGACTGTTGGAGAATGGATGGAGCGAAACCGATATCCTGGAAAGTTACCCCCATCTGGAATCAGAAGACGTGCGCGCGTGCCTCGCATACGCTCGCGAAGTGCTCTCCGAAGAACGTCTCTACCACGCACCACAGTCATGAAGCAGCGTGTGCTTGCAAAGTCCCTGAGTTCCAACTGTCGGGGAGCTCCCTCGGCTGCGCTCGGGATGACTGCATAAGAGAACCATCGACACCTCCATCCCTCCATCCTTCCATCCCTCCCCCAAAGCAAATCCCAAACAAGATCTTCAACCCACCCGCTTGCAACCCCCGCAGGTCACTCGTATATACATAGCATGATGAACTTACGCCCCCAACACATTGCTGCATGGTGGTGGTGCACCCGGGTTTCTGGGCACACCCTCCGCCACGGGTAGCGCATCCGTTGCGCCCCATATTTGTGCTCGTTGACCCGCTGTCGCCCATGCAGACAGTGGGTTTTTTTCGTTTGTCGCCTTGCCCCCGTTTCCCATGACGTTCGACGACTTCGCTGCACGCATCGAATCGGCTCGTGCCGATACCGGCGGCCCGCTTGTTGTGCCGCTGCATCGCCGCCGCAGTGCCGACCTGCTCACACCGGTGTCGGCGTTTCTGGCGCTGCGCGAGAACGCAGACTTCCCGTTCCTGCTCGAAAGCGTAGAGGGCGGCGAGAAGCTGGCGCGCTACTCGTTTCTGGGTGGCAATCCCTACCGTGTGGTACGCGCCACCGAGCACGGTGCCAACGTGTCCATGACCACCCGGCGGGATGCCGATGGCCTGGGCACGCCCGACGATTCGGGGACCATCTTCGACGTGCTAACACGTCTTACCGAGCCGTTCACCGAACTGCCCACGCCCGAACTCCCTCGCCTACAGAGCGGTGCGGTCGGATACATGGGATACGACACCGTGCGCCTCATCGAAGACCTGCCCGATGCGCCCCCCGACACCCTCGGCCTGCCCGACGCGGTCTGGGGATTCTACGATACCCTCGCAGCCTTCGATCATGTGCGGCATCAGCTTGTGGTGATGGCAAGCGCATTCGTATCCCCCGATACCGATCTACGCAGCGCCTACGACGATGCCACGCAGCGGCTCGATCAGCTGGAGGCGCAGCTTAACGCCCCTGCCGCACATCCCGATCCGCTCGAACTGCCGTCGCCCGATATCACATCGAACTTCGAGCGCGACGCTTTCGAGCAGGCCGTACGCGATGCCAAGCAGCACATCGTGGATGGCGACATCTTTCAGGTGGTGCTCTCGCAGCGCTTCGAGTCCACCTTTCGCGGCGACCGCTTCAACCTGTACCGTGCCCTCCGGCAGGTGAACCCGTCACCGTATCTGTTCTACCTCGACTTCGACGACGTGGCGCTGGTAGGCTCCTCGCCCGAGGTCCTCGTTCGCGTAGAAGACGACCGCGCCGAGGTGCTGCCTATTGCGGGGACGCGTCCACGGGGCGACACCGAAGCCGAGGACCAGGCCCTGGCCAACGAACTGGCCGCCGATCCCAAAGAACGCGCCGAACACCTCATGCTCGTGGATCTGGGCCGCAACGACCTGGGACGTGTGTGCGACTACCAGTCGATCAACGTGGACCGCTACGCCTTCATTGAGCGCTACTCGCATGTGATGCACATCGTGTCGTCGGTGTCGGGCACGGTGCGGGGCGAGCGTACGCCCATGGAGGTGCTGGCCGCGTGCTTCCCGGCGGGTACCGTCAGCGGCGCGCCGAAAGTGCGGGCCATGGAGCTAATCGACGCCTTCGAGCCCACGCGGCGTGGCGTGTATGCGGGCGCGGTGGGCTACCTCGACTTTTCGGGCACGCTCGACACCTGCATCGCTATCCGCACCATGGTGGTGCGTGGCGATACGGTGTACGTGCAGGCCGGTGCAGGCATTGTAGCCGACAGCGACCCGGCCTCCGAGTACGAAGAAACCCGCAACAAAGCCGCCGCGCTTCACGAAGCACTGCAAGTAGCGACCGACGACCTGCTGTAGTCATCGACAGCCAAACCCGCCCGCCCCGTTGCGGGTACGTGCATTTACATCCTGTATTCTTGATTTTGCCCCTGTACACTGTCATGCCGAATCCCATTGCCGAGGCCCTTCTTGGAAAAGGTTGGATGGGCCGCACTATTAGCCGCGAAGAGACGGTCGAACACCTAAATCCGCTCGTAGAAGCCCACATTAAGCTGAACCACGCCTACCGCGCTGTTGTGCGTGTAGCTGATGATCCACGCGTGGTGGAGGCGCTCGAATCGCTCCTGAAAACAGCCCGTGCCGATGTGGGCAAGCTCTCGGAGACGATCTTCAGCGCCGGCGGCGCTGCTTACAACGGCACCGACCTGGAGCCCGAAGACTTCGACCTGGGTCCCGATCTGGACGCCGCGCTCCCTAATCTCATCGAGCAGGAGGAAGCGTTTCAGGACGATGTCAAGACCGAGCGCAACGATGTGGAGCATCAGATGCGCACACGGGCCATTCTGGAGCTGGTACGCGATAACAGCCAGGAGCGCCTTAGTGTGCTCAAGCGCATCAAAAAACGCCGCTAAACAGCGGTGCCTGCTCCATCCCTCTGCATCCCCAACGATTTTCTGACTGCTCCCAGCCGTATGACCGACGACGCCCCCTCGAACGCCGATTCTGTTGTTGTATCAGGCATTCAGCCCTCGGGCCGCCTGCATATTGGCAACTACTTTGGTGCGCTCCGCCAGCACCTCGACCTGCACACGCAGCACGAGGCGTACTACTTCATCGTGAACTACCATGCGCTCACGTCGCTGCACGATGCCGACAAGATGCGCGAGTACACGATGGATGTGGCGCTCGACTACCTGGCCCTCGGCTTCGACCCCGACGAGGCCGCGCTCTTCATCCAGAGCGATGTGCCCGAGGTTACCGAACTCGCCTGGATCTTCTACAACCTGATGCCGGTGTCGCGCCTGGAGCGCGGGGTGTCGTACAAGGAGAAGGTGGCGCAGGGCCTGAACCCGAATGCCGGGCTTTTGAACTACCCTGTGTTGCAAGCCGCCGACATCCTCATCTACGGCGGCACGCAGGTGCCCGTGGGGGCCGACCAGAAGCAGCACATCGAGATCACGCGCGACCTGGCCCAGCGCTTCAACAACACGTTCTGCCCCGACGACGACCCGCTCTTTACGCTGCCCGAGCCGTACATCCTCGACGACGTTTCGGTCGTGCCGGGCATCGACGGGCAGAAGATGTCGAAGAGCTATGGCAACACCATCGGCATCTTCGACGAAGGCAAGGCGCTCAAGAAGAAGGTCATGAGCATCGTTACGGATTCGACGCCGCTCGACGAGCCGAAGGACCCTGAGCAGTGCAACGTGTTTGCGCTCATCAAGCTGTTTGCGGAGGCGGAGCACCGTGCCGAAATCGCCGAACAGTACCGGGCCGGCGGATACGGATACGGCCACGCCAAGAAAGAACTCCTGGGACTGATCGACGACTTCTTCGCCGAAGCGCGCGCACGGCGTCACGAACTGGAGCAGCGTCCCGACTACGTCCGCGATGTGCTGCGTGAGGGCGCCAAGCGAGCCCGCCAGAAAACCGAACCCCTCATGGCCCAGGTCCGCAACGCCACCGGATTAATGACAGCCGTGTGAGACCGTGCCCCCTCAGTCTCGCCGTAACGACGCAGCGCGCTGCGTCGCCACAGGTAGACAGTAACTCACCTTGGGCGGATTGGTAAAAATGATGTCCAACCCCGAAAGCTGGTGCGGTCCTGCCAACCACGCACGGGA
>NZ_JAWOAR010000173.1:0-6102 GCF_046498435.1 Longimonas sp.
CCCGGACCTGGGCGCCTTCACGTTCAGCGAGATCACAACCACAAGTAGCGACATCGCCGACGCCGCTGGACTGCTCGGCTACCTGGAGCCGACCGGATTCGACGGGCGCGTGCTCCTGCGCGAGAACACCGCAGCCAATGGCGGACTCACCCTCACCCGCACGGGCGAGGCCCCAGATGACCCCAGTGGCGAACTCCCCGGCAACGTGGCCCCGTTCACCTGGACGGTTACCTCTGGCCTCGACACCGCCCCCAGCTACGACCTCCTGCTCTCCACCGAGGATCTGGGCGGAATCAGCGACTTCAGCGCGCTCATGCTCTACAAGTCCGATGATGGCGGGCAGACGTGGAATGCCGTCGATACGTTTAGCGGCGCGAGCCTGGTGCTGGGTGAAGCCCGTGCCCTCGTGGCGGTGCAAGACCTCGTGGGCTTTAGCCAGTTTGCGATCGCGAGCACCGACCCCAGCAATCCACTGCCGGTGGAGTTGGCTGGATTCGACGCCCGGCGCTCCGGCACCGAAGCGGTGACGCTTCAGTGGCAGACCCTCTCGGAGACGAACAACGCCGGCTTTGAGGTGCAGCGCGCTGCCGGGTCCACCTGGGCATCCATCGCTACCCTCGACGGCGCAGGCACCACGGATACCCCGCAATCCTACCGGTTTGAGGACACAGATCTGCCCTACGCCGCCGACAGCCTAAGCTACCGCCTGCGGCAGATTGACACGGGCGGCACTGCATCGTTTAGCGAGGCGGTAACCATTGCACGTCAGGTGACCCAGGCCGAACTGCTCCCCACGTACCCGAACCCGACGCGCCATCAGGCCACGGTGCGGTTTGCGGTGCCGGGGCGCCAAGACGTGCGCATCGACCTGTATGACATGCTGGGGCGGCGTATCCGCACGGTGGTGGACACGAACGCGGAGGGGCGCACCGACACGCAGCTCGACGTGAGCGGGCTGGCCAGCGGCACGTACTTCCTACGCATGCAGACCGAGGGCTACACCGAAACCCAGCGCATCACCGTTGTGCGGTAGCCGGTCGTGCGGTAGTCGTTGTGCAGTAGCAGGCGGGCCCTCCCCCGTTCCGGCAACCACCAGTTCGGGCCATTACCGGTTGTGAATGATTCCCTGCGGGGGCGTGCCACCACGGCGTATGCCAAAAGGCATATGCCACCAGGTGCGCCTCCGCATATAGTTGACTGGGCATGTGGTGGTGAGACGACTGCACATCCTCATGGCCAATCCCCCATAAGCGTCCTTATCGGGAATCAGCTCTCTTATCAGGGATTGGGGAGATTTACCTTCGCGTGGGCAGAGGCATCAAAGAAAAAGGATTCCCTTCGCGTCATGATCCTTCCTGAATCCAGGGACTGGCGGGCTCAGGGGCGGTTACGATGACCTCCCGCTTAGAACGGGTCACCGCAACGTACAGTAGGGAGCGCTCTTGCTTGAGACGATGAGATCGGTCGACGTCATCAGCGGCCGGACGGATCGCGCTGTTATGGGGCATGACATCTTCCGTCACGCCTGCTACAATGACTCGGTCGAACTCCAGTCCTTTCGTGCGGTGCATCGTTGCCAGACGGACACCGGGCTGCGACCGGTCTTCAGCCTGCTGAGGTTGAACGGTATAGGTCTCAAGCCCCGCTTCTTCGAGTGCATTTCTGTACTGCTGGACCAATGTATTCGTCCGCGCTACCAAACAGGTGTTGCGCAGGTCGTCGCCGTCATCGGCTACGCTGCGAAGATACCCAACGATCGCCTCGGTCTCTTCCTGAAACGAGTCGAAGATCTTGACGCGGGGTGCGGCTCCGTGGACCAGTGATTTGTAGACCTCCTGATTATCAATGCCTCCGTCAAGGTCATCGTAGCGTGCGCCTTGCAGCAGCCCCACGGCCCATTCTCGATTCTCTTCGGTCGTTCGATAGTTGACGCGGAGCTTGCGGCCCCGTCCAACGATGTTGATGCCGCAGTGGCCCAGCACGACCTGTCGGTTGTAAATACGCTGGTGCGCATCCCCTACGATAAACAGATCGTGTTTCTGGTCACCGCCGGGAATCATCTGGCGGATCAGCTTGAAGGCTTGCGTGCCCATATCCTGGGCTTCATCGACTAAGATGGAGTTGTACGGGAGGATATCTCCTTTCTCGTCAAGCAGGGCCCGCGCATCCCGAAATGCGCCTTCGCGCTCGCGCAGTTTGTTCTGCTCAAGCAGATCACGGTACTCTTCAAAGACGGGCCAGATGGCTTTCCGCGTGGGACGCTGGAGCGGGGTCCCTCGCCCGATGCGGCTCACGCGCATGTACTCGGATAACGTGTCGATGCCTTTCGGCTGGATGATCTCTTCCCACTCGCTGCGCAGAAAGGCCTCTGCCATGTCGTCTGGAGCGAGGGTTAACGCCTGCTCCCATAGGTTCTTGGTCTGAGTGCCATAGTCCACTTGATACGCATACCCGTGTGCACGGAGGAACTGCGTGACCCAGCGGTCCAGGTTCTGTACCTCAATACGCCGAAGGACGTCTTCGGAGGTCAGGGCAGCGAGATTCTGCTCAATATCAGCGGCAAGGTTGCGGGTGAATGTGGTGAACAGTAGGCGATCACCCGGATCGGTGAACACGTTCTCAGCCAGCCACACGGCCCGGTGCATCGCGACCACGGTCTTGCCTGTGCCAGCGCCCCCCAGGACGCGCACAGGGCCGTTGGCTTCCATCGTGACCAGGCGGCGCTGTGAGGGATGGAGAAACGTGCGCCACTTTTCAAGCGGGGCATCGAGCATGCGCTCCAACTCTTCGTCGTCGTCGACGAGTGTGAACCGGCGCTGCGTATTCGGGTCGTTGAGAGCCGAGGCAAAGTCCTGGGTATCTACCTCCTCGGCTTTGCGGCGCTTGTAGGCTAGTTCGCTATCTACCTGGCTTTGCGTGTACCCGGCAGCCAACAGGAAAAGCGCCTCATAGGCCTCTTCAGGCAAATGCTTCTGCATGGCATCGAGGTCCTCCTCGGTTTTAATGCTCCGCACGAGTGGAAGCAGTCGCTCCGGCACGCCCAGGCGGACCAACTCACGGTCCCGATACTCTGCATAGAGATCGCCGTGCTCGTTTTCGTCCTGATCCTCCGTAGAATCCGTGGTCGCAGCCTCTGGTACCTCCCCATCTTCAAGCGGAAGCACTTGCAGACTTCCTGTTTCGGGATGGATCTCAAAAAACCGGTTACGCGCCCACTGATAGGCATCGTCGTGATGATCCACCCAGAGGATCATAAACACGTTGCCCGTTGGGGGCTTCAGGATAATGCTCCGGTACGCTTGGTCGATGCGGACCGATCGAAGTTTTTCGTCCTGTGCTCCGTTGATCTTCTCGTAGTTGATGCCGCTTGACTTCGGAGCGGCTCTAAACTTCTCAATGAAGCGGCGTGTCTTTTTCTGCTGCGCTTTCGGCAAGGCCGAAAATGCGTCAAGAAATTCGTCGCCGATGGCTACCGTGACATCCATAAGTTGTAAAGGAAGAGGTGTGAGGAAAGTCGAGTAGTCGGTGCGTTCAACACTGAACAGAGCCTACTCCCCGTTCAGATGGTCAAGAAGCTGGTCTGGGTTGGCTTGTGCCTCCTCCAGTGTGAAGACCTCCCACCCTGCTTGTTCAAGACGCGCCTTGCTGGAGGCTTGCTCCGGCAGTACGATAGCAACCGCCGACTGGGGCCAGCCCATCTCCGCCTCGGCAACAATAGGGCCGTTTTCCTGGTGCTGGTAAGGCATCTGAGGAACGGGCACTCCTGCATCCTCCAGTTGACGAATGAGATCCTCGGTTTCAGGGAGCGCGTATTCAATTGCTTTTGTCCAGGGCGTAGGATCCGGTTGACTGTCTTCAGAGGGCGTGTTGCCTTCTGAGTTGCGGTCGTCCCCTGCGGTATGTGGAGGCGGCTGGGTTTCCCACAGGCTGTCGTAGGGCGTGCTGCGGTCGCGCTTCGGCAGGCTGGCGGTAATCGGATACACGCCCGGGATGAACTGAAGCATGTTGTACAGCCGTAGATAGCCGTTCCAGGCCGACCGATCAAGCTTTGCCTTGTCGTCTATATAGAGCGCAACCGAAAGCCCCGCCGCTGATTGATCCACGTCGCTCGTTATCGCTTCGACTGCATCCGTATTGGTGACGGCCCAGAGCAATGCTGGGGCGTTTGACGCAGATGCATGGGCGCCCTGCGTAAACGGGTTGGCATACCCCATGACGGCCGTTTGATCATCGGCTTTCTCCTCGAAGCGATGGCACAGGGAGTCCGGCGCATGGGTGCGGAGCGATTTCCTCCAGTCCTGCTGCGGGGTGTCGGTCGTTTCGGGGAAGCCGACGGCCGCGGCCATGCCGTGCGCAAGCGCGACCTGCTTCCAGTGTTCTGGGTTGGGCGACTGAAGAAGATCGCAGAGCCACTCGAAGCTGTTCTGGTTTTTGTAATCGCCTTGGACATGGCCATCCATTAGGCTCAGCAACTGGCCCACCTTCGGCTCCGGAAAGCGGTAGTTTGCAAACTCGGCATCGCCGTCCGAGATATCGTCCCAGGTGAGCGACCACGTATAGTAGCGCCCACTGGCCCGCAGGGCGCGTCGTTGCAGCACATCCGTGCCGACGCGCCTACGGTGATACGCCCATCCGTCCATAAAGAGGGCGATCGGACGCATATCTGCATCGAGCGGGTGAATCACGAAGTCGACGGTGCAGGGCACGGCTACGCCCTCGTCGGGCCCAACGGGTACCTGCGGTTCAATGTCGTACCGCTGCTGCTCTTCGCCTGCACCCAGGTAGAGCCGCCACCCGCGTCCACCGTTTACAACGTGCTTCTCCAGTCGCGACGGGTTGACCGGGAGGTCCTCGTCCAAGGCGTGGATGAACCGCTCTTCCAACTCGCTATCCACAACAGAGGCAACCGAGATCTCTTCCACGCTATCCACAGGCACGAGCGCATCGCGCCCCTTCATGATGGCCTCAATAACGTCCATTGCGGCTTGTCGTGACGTGTACTCCATCTCGTAGGCATTGCGGTAGGCATACACGCACTGGTAGCAGCCGTCTTTGTCCTCATCATGGCGACACGAACAGGTTGCCATGATCTCGTACGCCTGTTCGAAGACATCAATGATAGCTTCTTTGTCTTTCAGGAGGCGAGGCAAGTAGCCCGTTCCGCCCGGTACGCTGTCATAGAGCACCAGAAAACGCTTGCGTCCCACAGCCTCGGGGCCGGTCTGATGCTCTTGAATAGCTACCTTCAGGTGGCTCACATTTCCTTTGAACTGGGCGGTTAGCCCCAAGAGTAGGGCTGCTTTCAAGGAATGAACGCGCCGCTCCGTGTTTGCAATGGACGTTTCGGGAAGTAGGATGCGCACGGCCTCCGAACGCATCTGGCGGAACAGCGCAACCCGCGCGACCTTATCGGCATCGGCGTGTTGGGTCTGGGTCGTGCACGACTGTGTGTGGTTGATGCCGTCATCGTCGATGTGAACGCGCCCACACTGCGGACACGTGTCGAACCCCTTGCCATACACCGGCTCCCCCGCATACTCCAAGCGATCGTTCGGGCCCGGCTCGCCAAAGTTGATTTCGTGGAGCTCGGCATCGTGCGCAAACTCAAAGCCGAAGGGCATTTCTCCGTCTTTGATCTCGTAGGCCATGTCTACGTCTTGCTTGCGAATGCCCACATGCAAGCGGGTGTCGTAGAACGACGGCGAACGTCCCTCGGTGTCGTCGGTGATTCGACTCTTGCGATCAAGCGTTGTCGCCGATACCTCTTGATGGGGAACGAGGGTGTGCCGCTGGCCTGAATCGGCCCATTGCGGGCTCCCACAACGCGGACAGGAAACTGCTTTGCCTCCTTCCTCAACAACCTGTTCCAGGTGGCCACACTGGTCGCAGAGGCGCCACTCTTGAAGCGTATCCTCGCCGGAGAGATCGATCTGGTCGACTCGGACGCTGCCACCGCCTGCGTAGAATGTGGCACCGGGCGCGAGTTCTTTCAGCGCCTGTGAGGCCGGACGGCGGTATTCTTTCGCCCAGATCTCCTCTCCGCGAAGGAGCACCGAACGCAAAGTGACGCCCTCTTCAGGGAAAGCGTAGTTGGGGGATCGG
>NZ_JAWOAR010000207.1:0-37820 GCF_046498435.1 Longimonas sp.
CGATCCATGCAATGTTGGGGCGCGTGTCTTCTGTTGTCAACGTCTTTTGCCAACACCCTTACTTCAGTTATGCCTCGCGCTTCCCGCTCACGCCGCTCACGCCGCCCTGTGCCGCCGGTTCTGCAACCGACCAATTACAAGCTGCTCCTGGCAGGCGTGCTGGCTATCGTGCTTGGCTTCACCCTTATGTACGCCGAAAGTGCACTCGAAGGAGTCCTTTCGCTGTACGTGGGGCCGCTCCTTCTGATGGGCGGATACGTCGGAATCATCTATGCTTTGCTCTGGCGTCCCGACCAACCCGAGGCTGCTTCCGACAGCGAAGCGTAACGCCAACTGCGAGGCACACTTACGCGGCCTGGAGGGCCTTCTGGTTCGCCACAATCTCATGTTCGGCAAAGAAATAGGCGGCTTCCTTCTGGCCGTTCTCAACCGAATCGGAGCCGTGCACAATGTTAGTCGAAATCGAGTCCGCAAAGTCGGCGCGGATGGTGCCCTCGTTGGCCTCGTCCGGATTCGTAGCCCCAATCAGAGCACGGAAGTCGGAAATTGCATTCTCTTTTTCAAGCACAATCGGCACACACGCACCGCTCGACATGAAGTCGGTCAGTTCGTCAAAGAACGGCTTGTCCTGGTGCACAGCGTAGAAGCCCTCGGCTTCCCGCTTCGAGAGGGTGATCATTTTCAGGGCGCGCACGGCAAACCCGGCGTCTTGGATGCGTGCAAGTACGGTGCCGATCAGTTCCTTGCGGACGCAGTCGGGCTTGAGGATGGCAAGAGTGCGTTCGGTAGCCATAGGGCAAAGCAAATTAGTACGAAAGAGATAGAATAACGCGGCGGTGGGGCCAATGTGTGACGATGCCGACCGCAAATCACGCATTCCGTACGACGGTTTGCCCCATGCGGTGTTGACATGCGATGAATCGCTGGGCGAAGTTGTGTGAAGGGAATCCGTTCTGGCGTATTCTGGGGGATGCGATAGCTACGTGCCCAGCATATCACTCACCGCCAACGCAGCGGGCACCGCCTTAAGAGGAAGTGCAATCTCGTCGCTGCACTCGTAGATGGCGGACTCACGGTAGCTGCCAGACTCGGGCATGCGGTATACGTGCACTCGGTCTTCGTTGAGCGCCACGACCCACACTTCGGGGATGCTTGCTTGCGCATACAGCGGTACCTTCACCTCCTGATCGAACGGAAGCGAGGAGTCGGCTACTTCGACCACGAGCAGCACCTCGTCGGGGCGTGGATGGCGAGAGGCGTAGTCGTCGTCGCGCGGTTTCAGCAGTGCCACATCGGGCTCCGGCTCCGAATCGGGCGGAAGCACAATTGGGTTTTGCACGCTCACGAGGGCCTGCCTGGGATGAACGTGTGCTGAAAACACACGCGTGAGACGACGCACACACGCCGCATGCTCGCTTCCGATGGGAGACATTTCGTAGATGTGACCGTTCAGCAGTTCGATGCGGCGATCCGTGCCCAGCACGCCCGCCTCCGCCATCCGGTGATAGTCGCTTACCGAAAAGCGAAGCGGGGTGGGGTCCGAAACGGGCGGAGCAGCAACAGGCATGGCAGCGCCGTCTTTCGTTTACGAAGGCAGGACCGCATCCACAGAAGCAGAGTGATCGCCGAGCGGCTGCGGAAGCATACACGTGTCGCCGCGGTCATACGTCGTCTGCTCGCGATAGCGGTTCGATTCGGGGGTCTGATACACATGCACTCGGTCTTCGTTGAGCGCCACGACCCACACTTCGGGGATGCCCGCTTGCGCATACAGCGGTACCTTCACATCTTGGTCGAACGGAAGCGAGGAGTCGGCCACTTCGACCACGAGCAGCACCTCGTCGGGGCGCGGGTGGCGAGATGCGTAGTCGTCGTCGCGCGGTTTCAGCAGTGCCACATCGGGCTCCGGCTCCGAATCGGGTGGAAGCACAATCGGGTTTTGAACCCGCACAATGGCGCGATCATCGACTGCGTGCATGAAAAGACGGGTGAGGCGATCGACACACGCAGCGTGCCGGCTTCCGATGGGCGACATTTCGTAGATGTGACCGTTCAGCAGTTCGACATTGAGATCTGGCCCCAGCACCCCCGCTTCCCCCATCCGGTGATAGTCGCTCACCGAAAAGCGATAGAGCGTTGGCGCCGGCAGGGTTGCGGGTGCAGAAACAGGCATAGCAGAAGGGCGAGACCTTTGTGCGGTTACACGTGCTTCTCGGCGTGATACGACGAGCGCGTGAGCGGACTGCTTTCTACGTGCTCAATGCCCTTTGCCTCGCCCACTTCTTTGTACCAGGCAAAGGTTTCGGGCTCCACCCAGTCCTCAACGGGCAGGTGCATCTTCGTCGGCTGCATGTACTGTCCAATCGTCATCACGTCGAGGCCGATCTCCACGAAGTCGTCCATCAGTTCCAGGACCTCTTCGGGGTCTTCGCCCAGCCCCACCATGATGCCGCTCTTGGTGCGCAGGCCATCTTCTTTGGCCCACTGCAGCACATCGAGAGAGCGCTGATAGTCGGCTTGCGGACGCACACGGCGGTAGAGGCGGGGCACCGTTTCCATGTTGTGGTTAAAGATGTCGGGGCGGGCATCAAACACCGTCTGGCACGCCTCGCGGATGCCGCGGAAGTCGGGCGTAAGGACCTCAACCGTGCAGCCCAGTTCGTGCAGGCGGTTGATGGTATCGGCAAAGATGGGGGCGCCGCCATCCTTGCGCTCGTCGCGGTTCACGCTGGTGACGACCGCATGCTGCACGCCCATCAGGTCGGCAGCCTCGGCCACGCGGCGCGGCTCGTCCCAGTCGAGTCCGTCTTGCGGACGACCCGTCTTAATAGCGCAGAACCCGCACGAGCGCGTGCAGATGTTGCCCAAGATCATGAACGTAGCCGTGCCTGCACTCCAGCACTCGCCCATGTTCGGGCAGTTGGCGCTCTCGCACACCGTGTGCAGGTCGTGCTCGTCGATGATGCTACGCACTTTCTTAAACTCCTTGCCTTGCGGCAGCTTCACGCGGAGCCAGTCGGGGCGTTTGCCTTGCTTGTTTTTGTTGGTGTCTTCGACGACAGGCAGTTCAAAAAAGCCAGGGTCGCCGTCGCCCGAGGAAGCGAGTTCTTCTTTCTCGACGGAGCGAAGTTGAAGATCGTCAGGAGTTTTGGGAGACGTTGCGCCGGAATCCGACATGCACTAAAGGCGGGGTTTACACGAGGCTTTGCGGAAGGCAGCAGGGAAAGAATTGCTGCTTTGCACGTAACGAAAGACCTAACAGGGCGTTCCTCTAAATGCAACGGCTCCCGCCGAGGGGAAAGCCCTTCCAGTGTTCACCGATTTCGCTTGACGTATTGCCCCCTCCTGTATGACTGAAGCAGACGTAGCAACCGCTGTACATCCCATTGGACCCAAGGACGTGCGCGACGTACTTTCCCGCCACATGCTCACCAAAGGCATGATGCGCATGGTGCTCGACATGGACGAAAGCCAGGGCGTGCGCCTGAAAGACAAATCGGGCGATGCCTCCTTCATCGACCTGTTCGGGTTCTACGCGTCCAGTCCGTTGGGAATGAACCACCCGAAACTGGCCCGCGACGACGCGTTTCGGCAGCGCATCATGGATGCCGCGCTCAACAAGATCACCAACTCGGATGTGATGACCGAGCACATGGCGCGGTTTGTGGATACGTTTAGCCGCGTGGGCATCCCGAATTACCTGCCATACACGTTTTTCATTTCGGGCGGTGCCCTCGCGATTGAGAATGCACTGAAGGCCGCTTTCGACTGGAAGGTGCGCAAGAATTTTCAGAAGGGCTACCGGCGCGAAGTTGGGCACAAAGTGCTGCACCTTGACCAGGCCTTTCATGGACGCAGCGGATACACCATGTCGCTCACGAACACCGCCGATCCGCGGAAGACGATGTACTTCCCAAAGTTCGATTGGCCCCGCATCACCAACCCGAAGATACACTTTCCGATCGACGACGCTGAAGAAGAGCGCCTGGCCCACAAAGAGCAGCAAGCCCTGCAGCAGGCCAAGCGCGCGTTCCACGAGCACACCGATGAGATTGCCGCGGTCATCCTGGAGCCGATTCAGGGCGAGGGCGGCGATAATCACTTTCGTACGTCGTTCCTGCGCGATCTGAAAGACATTGCCCACGAGAACGACGCCCTCTTCATCTTTGATGAGGTGCAGAGCGGCGTTGGCATCACGGGCAAGTTCTGGGCGCATCAGGCCATTGGTGTAGCGCCAGACATCATGGCGTTCGGCAAGAAGACGCAGGTATGCGGCATTTTGGCCGGACGCAAGCTCGACGAAGTGGACGGCCACGTGTTTGAAACACCGAGTCGTATCAACTCGACCTGGGGCGGTAACCTGGTCGACATGGTCCGCTTCGACCGCATTCTTGAGATCATCGAAGAAGACGAACTCGTTGACCACGCAGCCCATGCAGGCAGTCACCTGCAAGACCGGTTACATGCCCTTGCGGATACGCACGAGGCAATCACGAACGTACGTGGACGCGGCCTGATGTGCGCGTTCGACCTGCCCACCAAAGCGCATCGGGATGCGGTGCTGGAGCAGTGCTTTGAGGAAGGCGTCATCATCTTAGGATGTGGCGAATCCTCCATTCGCTTCCGCTCGCCCCTGACTATCACCGCGAGCGAGATCGATGAAGGCATCAACCGCCTCGATGCGGCTATGACCACGGCTACGCAGCAAACGACGCGTCATCGCGATGCCTAGCAACCAGCGCTGCACGCATGGCAAGCCGTGGCAAATAGGTACACGCCAGACATCTTGCCCTGTATCTGATGCATTTTCCCCACTGGCTGTCCCCCATGGTCAGTGGGGATCGGTTTGGTATGCCTCGTCCGATTGCAGTTTAACCAAACAGCGCCTATTATAGTATAGTAATGTGTACGCTCGGAGCACAATACCGTCCGTGTTTTGCATCGCCGTGGTCATCGAGCTGCGAGCCAGATTCTTCGTTTAGTACCCTTGAACAGAAAAGTAGTCGGATGTCGTTGTCTTCTTCCTCATACACGCCTGCTTCCCGCCTCGGAGCGCTGCTCTGTAGCCTGGTGCTTGTGCTTGCCTGGATGGCCGTACATAGCCCTTCGGCACAGGCCCAGTACACCCCCGACCGCGAGTTCCGGGTCACCAACAAGATTCCCTTCGAGCAGGTCATGTCGTACGATGAAGTGTGCGGATATGAAAATGACCCGCGCGACATGGATACGTTCAAGACCTCCGATACCGCTATCCCGAAAAATGAGGAGGCCGATATCACCGTTGACTACGGATCGGGCTTCACCACCGAGGCACAAGAGGCCTTTCAGCGCGCGATCGATGTGTGGCGCACACACATCACCACTCCCGTCGAGATTCGGATTGATGCCTCGTTTCAGGACCAGGGCGAAAACGTTCTGGCTTCAGCTGGGCCACGGTTCTTGTACGAACTTACCGATACCGATGGCAACAGCTTCCTCGTAGGCGATGCCCTCACCGATGCGCTGCTGGAGAACGATCAGAACGCGGGCGAGCCCGACATTATCGTAAACGTGAACAGCGGGCGCAACGACTGGCACTTCGGCGAAGGCGAGCCCGCATCCAACGAAATCGACTTCACCACAGTAATTCTTCACGAGATTGGACATGGGCTCAACTTCTTAAACCTGACCGATGTGAGCAACGGCGAAGGCTCATGGGGCATTTCGGAAGCGCCCGGCGTTCCGGGCATACTTACCGACCGGATCGTGCATGAGGATCCGCCCGGCACGTTCAACCGGCTGCTCAACGAATCTCGTTACCCAAACCCCTCGACCGACCTCGGTGATGCGCTGACCAGCAACGCGCTCTTTGCCACGGGAGAAAACACCGATCTCGCCGCTGAAACCAGCACCGGCCCCGTACCCGCCCAGCTTTACGCGCCGTCGTCGTACACGGGCGGATCCAGCATCGCGCACTTCGACGAGGCAACCTATCCCCCAGACGACCCGAATACACTCATGACGCCACAAATCGGCTTTAATGAGGTCACACGCGTGCCAGGCCCCAACATGTGCGGACTTCTGTCTGACATGGGCTGGACGCTCAACCAGGGCTGCCTGGAGTCCATCGGGTCTACCGTCTTTGCATTTCAGGCAGCTGCGCGCTCCGAGTCGGGCAGTGCCACGCTCTCGTGGAATACGGGCACCGATGCCGATCGCATTGATGAGTACATCATCACAACCAAACGGTTTGGAGAGGAAGTGGCCGAAGAGCGTCTCTCTGCTGAGAACCGCACGGGCTCCGAAGTCGTGTTTCCGATTGAAGACCTGCGTATGGGACGCTATACGTTCGACCTCACCTGGATCTTCGACGACGGCACCGAGGCCGATATCACCTTTTCCTCCGATCCGGTCGAAATCAAACCGTTTGAGGTTGCCGCGTCAGTCGAATCGTCACCTAACAGTCAGGGGCGCGCTCCAGTGTCTGTAGACTGGAATCTGCCGCCTGACGTAGCCGATTTCCAGTTCGAGGTGGAGCGCGCTGCAGGACGGGGCACCGAAAATCCCGAGTTTGAAGTCATCTCGGAGATGCCTGTGACCGACGCGCAGGCCTTGTTCGAAAATCAGGCCGCTGGCGTGTATCAGTACCGCATCCGCGCAACCGACAATGAAGGCAATGTCTTGCTTAGCGAGCCGGTAGAAGCTGAGATTCCGTTCGACGCCCCAGTAGTTTTCACCGAAGCCTACCCGAATCCCACCAATGGCCTCTTCCGCTTCGACGTCACTGCCGAGACCACCCAGACCGTCGACGTAGAGGTGTATAACACCATCGGGCAGCGCGTGTATCGCGACCGCGTGGGACTGCAAGAAGATGTGCCGCGCACGCTCACCGTAGATGGAAGCACATGGGGCAGCGGCACCTACTTTGTCCGCATTATCGGCGAAGACTTTTCTGAAACGCGCCGTGTGTCTCTGACGCGCTAACCCGCACCGAAAACACCCACCCGCACAAAAAAAGCACCGCTACGCACGTGGCGGTGCTTTTCGTTGTAGTTAGAGGGAAGCGCAGGCCCGAGGCACGCCTCCGGCAGTCTCACGCGGATCGCTACTCAGTCGCTTGCCCGTTGGCAGACGGCGCCGCAGGAGTTGCGGACGCTTCGTCGTCGGTTTTGTCGTCGTCCGCGTCGTCAGTCTCCGCGTCGTCCAGGTCGTCGAGTGCCACGCGGGTCACATCCGCAATCGTATCGTCCTTCTTCAGGTTGATGACCCGCACGCCCTGCGTGTTGCGTCCCATCGTGCTGATCTCGTCGACGCTGGTGCGAATCATGATGCCGTTCTCCGTAATGACCATCAGGTCCTGCTCGTCCTGCACGCCCTTAATGGCCGCCAGCGGTCCGGTGCGCTTCGTCTTGTTGAGTGTGATGAGCCCCTTCCCGCCGCGCCCCTGCACACGGTAGCGGTCCAGTTCAGTGCGTTTGCCGTAGCCCTTGGCCGAGAGCGTAAACACATCGGGAGCCGAGTCCTGATCGGGATCCACCGAGATCATGCCCACAAGCGTTTCGCCCTGGCTAAGGCGTATGCCACGCACACCGCGCGTATTACGTCCGGTGTCGCGCACATCACCTTCGTGGAAGTGCACCGCGCGTCCCCCCGAAGACGCTACCACCACCGTATTCTCGCCTGCGGTGAGCGCCGCCTCGATGAGTGCATCGTCGTCATCAATTGAGATCGCGATAATCCCGTTCGAGCGCGGACGGCTAAACGCTTCCAGCACGGTCTTCTTGACCTGCCCATTGCGCGTAGCCATGAGCACATGGTGATTGTTCAGGAAGTCGTCGTCTTCGAAGTCCTCCTTGCTCACGGAGAGGACCGCGCGAATCCGGTCGTCGGGGGCAATTTCGATAAGGTTGCGGATGGAGCGCCCCTTCGCGGTGCGGCTGCCTTCCGGGATTTCAAAGACGCGGAGCCAGTAGCATTGGCCGTGGTCGGTAAAGAAGAGCAGCATGTCGTGCGAGTGCGTCACGAACAGGTGCTCAATGTAGTCGTCGTCGCGGGTGCCGCTGGCGCGCAGCCCCACCCCCCCACGCCCTTGAGCGCGGTACGTATCGACGCTGGTGCGCTTGGTGAGTCCCTGGTGCGTGACGGTAACCACCACATGCTCGCGTTCAATCAGGTCTTCGATAATGATGTCGCCGCCGCCCGTGTAATCGATCTCGGTGCGGCGCTCATCGTCGAAATTATCCTTCACTTCCAGCAGCTCTTTGCGCACCAGCGCCATGCGCTCGCTGCGGTCGTTCAGGATGGTATGTAAACGCTTGATCTCTTCCATGATGTCGCGGTACTCGCCCACGATCTTCTCGCGTTCGAGTCCGGTAAGGCGGCTCAGGCGCAGGCGCAAGATGGCATTGGCCTGTTCTTCGGTGAGCCACGCCTGCGGCGGCGCTTGCGGCGTTAAGTCGTCATAGCCCTCGCCCAAGAGGCGCGTGGCAATGGAGGTATCTTCTTCGCGGTCGATTGGATGCGCAGCAGGCAGACCTAAATCGTCGAGTTCCTCGCGGGTCAGCGGGTCGGGGTAGCGCCCCGCAATCAGGTTTTCGCGGGCGTCGGCGGTGGCGGGCGAGTGGCGGATGATCGCAATGACGGCGTCGAGGTTGTCGAGCGCGCGCGTCAAGCCCTCCAGCACGTGCGAGCGCTTCTGGGCTTTGTTGAGGTCGTACTCGGTGCGCCGCTTCACAATGGTGTGGCGGTGCTCCACATAATGATGCACGGCCTGTTGCAGGTTCAGCACACGCGGACGCCCGTTCACGAGCGCCACCATGTTCACGCCAAAGGTGTCTTGCAGGCGCGAGTGCTTGTACAGTTGATTCTTAACAACGAGCGGCACCGCATCCTGCTTCAGTTCTACCACAATGCGCATCCCGTCGCGATCGCTCTCATCGCGCAGATCCGAGATGCCCTCAATGCGCTCGTCACGCACGCGCTGGGCGATGCGCTCGATGAGTGTGCTCTTGTTGACCTGATACGGGATTTCCGTAATGACCAGCGCCATGCGGCCCTTGCGGATCTCTTCCTCGTGCATCTTAGCCCGCATAATGACGCGCCCGCGCCCGGTGTGGTAGGCCTCGTACACCCCCGCGTATCCATAGATAATGCCGCCGGTGGGGAAGTCCGGCGCTGGCAGATGCTCCATCAACCCGTCGATATCAATCTCGGGGTTGTCGATGTAGGCGACCACCGCGTCGATAGCCTCGCCCAGATTGTGGGGCGGGATCTTCGTGGCCATGCCCACGGCAATGCCGTCGGCCCCGTTCACGAGCATGTTCGGAAACGCTGCAGGAAGCACGGTCGGCTCCTCAAGCGTGCCGTCGAAGTTCTCCTGCGTAGAAACGGTCTCCTTGTTGATATCGTCGAGCATGCGCTCGGCGATCTTGACCATGCGCGCCTCGGTGTACCGCATGGCCGCTGCCGAGTCGCCATCGACCGAGCCAAAGTTGCCCTGGCCGTCTACGAGCGGGTAGCGCATCGAAAAGTGCTGCGCCATGCGCACCAGCGTGTCGTAAACCGACGAATCGCCGTGTGGGTGGTACTTTCCGAGCACCTCGCCTACGATACGAGCGCACTTCTTATAGTTGGACCCCGCGGTAAGACCGAGTTCATGCATGCCGTAAAGCACGCGCCGGTGCACGGGCTTCAGGCCGTCGCGCACGTCGGGCAGAGCGCGGCTCACAATGACCGACATCGAATAGTCGATGTAGGAGGATTTCATCTCCTCCTCGATCTGGATGGGGATGATGCGGCTGTCGTCGGTTTCCATACTCCAGTAGCCTGTATACTCGTCTCAAAAAGAAAAGGCCTGCCGCCCCCTTGCAAGCACGATGGGCGCGCTCTAAACGGGCGTATATGGCAAGCACAGCAATATACAGACCGCGCAGCGAAATAGCTACCCCTGCGCGAGGGGGAAGGGCATCAATTGAGGGTCTTAGGGGTTCTTCATGCACGATGTGGCATTCATACTGCATCAGCACAGATATGCTTGACATCTGTTTGTATCACACACGTTTGTATCACACACGTTTGTATCACACACGTTTGTATCACACAACCCGCCCCAACAAGGGATGAGGTTCATAGGTTGGATTCGGAGCATTGTGCTCATTACCTTACTGGCGATGTTGGGCACTGTGGCCCTGCACGTTCCCAATCAACGCCCTGCTGCTATGTCCGACCCCGAGGCCACCACCCCGTACCGCTCCGATACGCTTCGTACGCCTGCCGGCCTCGATGTGCAAGGCCATCGTGGCGCGCGCGGGCGGCGCCCCGAGAATACGTGGCCGGCGTTTCAGTATGCGCTCGAACAGGGCCTGCCCACACTGGAGATGGATGTCGTCATCAGTGCCGATGGGCAGGTGGTCGTATCCCATGAGCCGTGGATGAACGCAGATATCTGCACCGCTCCCAATGGCGCGCCCCTCCCCAACGACGAGGCGCAGCAGCACAACCTGTACCGCATGACGTACGATGAGATTGCCGCGTACGACTGTGGGCAGCGGCAGCACCCGTCTTTTCCGGAACAGCAGCCCGAGCCCGCCGCCAAGCCGCTACTGCGCGACGTCATTGCGCAGGCCGAGGCGTTTGTACGAGCAACCGAACGCGAACCGGTATTCTACAATATCGAAACGAAAAGCCGTCCGGCATGGGAGGGTCGCTTTCACCCTCCGCCCAATGCGTTTGCGCAGCATCTCATTGACGTGATCGCCGCTACCGGGGTATCCCCCCGAACCACGGTACAGTCGTTCGACCCGCGTACGCTGCGCTACACCCGCGAAGCAGCCCCTGAACTCCGACTGGCGCTGCTCATTGCCCAGGAAAGCGATCAGGGCGTATCCGAAAACCTGGAGGCACTGGGCTTTGTACCCCATATCTACAGCCCGGACGCTGCACTGGTCGATGCCGCACTGGTGCAGACTGCTCACGCGCAGGGCATGCAGGTCATTCCGTGGACGGTGAACGATCTTGAGACTATGCGTGGCCTCGTAGAAATAGGTGTAGATGGACTGATTACGGACTACCCGGATCGGGGCATGCGCGTACGTGCCGAGTAGATGCCTGGGCGCTGCACCGAAACGCGATGCGCCTGAATGAAACAAAGCGAAACAATCGCTCTGGAGAGTAGGTGGTTTTCGCGTACGCTTTTTATACTCCTGTAGACGCTGCGCATTAAACGCAGCAAGCGTACTTCTTTTGCAGAACCTTTGGTGCCCATGCCGGTGTCGCGTCGTCTTGTCCAAATTGGAATCGGGGTGGGGCTCCTTGTGGTGGGCCTGCTGACAGGCGTGCTGGTCATGCTACTGGTAACGCCCGAACCGGAGGCGGCCGTTGAGTCGCCTCGTCCACGCATTGAGTTGGGCGGAAACACCGTCACGCTGCCGCCCCCCACGCCCACAGACAGCACGGCAGCCCCCGTATCGGAGCCCAACCTGCGCACTCTGAATGCTGCCTTTCGGCGCATTGCCGACCGCGTAACACCCACCGTTGTGTTCATCCAGATCGAGTCTGACCGCAACGCCGAGCGTAACTTCCGGTTCGAGGGGGATATGGAGCAGTTCATGCCTCCGCGCATGCGCCAGAGCGTAGGCAGTGGCGTGATCCTGAGCGCCGAAGGGCATATCGTAACCAACGAACACGTCGTGGCACAGGCAGAGGCCATTCGCGTCACGCTACACAACAAGCGGCAATACGAGGCACGCGTGGTGGGCACCGATCCGTCAACCGACCTGGCGGTGCTGAAGGTCGATCCCGAAGATCCCCTTCCCACTGCTCCACTCGGCGACTCGGACAACTTGCGTGTGGGCGACTGGGTCGTGGCTGTAGGCAATCCGTTCCGCCTTACCTCAACGGTAACAGCGGGCATTGTAAGTGCACTCGGGCGGCAGGTTGACATTATCGACGATACGTTCAGCATTGAAGACTTCATTCAGACCGATGCCGCCATTAATCCGGGCAACTCGGGAGGCGCGCTCGTAAACCTTAACGGAGAACTCGTAGGCATTAACACCGCCATTGCCACCGAGAGCGGATCGTATGAGGGCTACGGGTTTGCCGTCCCCACCCAGTTGGTGCAGCGTGTTGTGACCGACCTGATCGAGTTTGGCGAGGTGCGGCGTGGCTACCTGGGAGTGAGCATCGAAGAAGTGGACGCCGCGCGAGCCGATCGCCTCAGCATGGATCGCATTCAGGGCGTGTATGTGGGCACGGTACGCCCTGGCGGGGCCGCCGACGAGGCCGGGCTCCAAGACGGTGATGTGGTGCTTGCGATTGATGGACGCCCTATCAACGCGCCCAACATGCTCCAAAGCGCCGTGGCACAGCGGCGTCCAGGCGAAACGATGGAGCTGCGCATCCTGCGCGATGGCGAAGAACAAACCAAACAGGTAAGCCTGATGGGCCGCGAGGCGATGGCCTACCAAGAGTGGCTCTCGGAACTCGAAGGCGGAGCCGATAGCACCCGCGAGCCTCCTCAGTCTGGCCCCGCCGACCCTCCGTCCAATGACGAAGATGAGCCCGACGAATCCGATGCTACGGTCAACCTCTCCGAGTGGGGGCTGGGGCTACGTCCGCTACAAGATACGCACCGAACCGCTTTCGGCATCGACCAGGGCGCGTACGTCGTGTTCGTTGAAAACGGTGAACGCGCTGCCCGTGCGGGGCTACGCCGCGATGTCGTGATTACGCACATCGAAGAAACTCCTGTGGAAAGCGCCACCGAAGCCGAGCGCCTCCTCGGCGAAGCAACCCCACCCCGCGTGCTTGTGCGCGTGCAACGCCGCAACGGTACCGGAGCCTTCTACGAAATTGAACGACCCTAACCCGCATCTCTCCCGTAAAGAGGGATGCAAACAGGCCCTGCCATACCGGGAGCCGTACTCATTTTTTACTGATTGCCACCATCCCCATGATCCGATACCTCACCGCAGGCGAGTCGCACGGCGAAGCCCTGATTGGCATCGTCGAAGGTATGCCTGCTCACATCCCCCTAACACCTGCCGATATTAACGAGCACCTGGCACGCCGCTGGCTCGGCTATGGACGCGGGGGACGCTCCAAAATTGAAAACGACAAGGTATATATTTACTCGGGCATCCGGTTTGAGAAAACGCTGGGCAGTCCCATCGCCATACGCATCGACAACGGGGCCTACAAAAAAGACAAAGCGGGCTGGCCAGAGAAAATGGCAATTGAAGGGGAGGGCGAAGGCGTCGAGCCCGTTACGCTGCCGCGTCCCGGACATGCCGACCTGGCGGGGATGCAAAAGTACAACTTCGATGACATGCGCCCGGTCATCGACCGCAGCAGCGCGCGCGAAACGGCCATGCGGGTAGCCTGCTGCTCGGTCGCCCGTACGCTGTTGCGGAAGCTGGGCATTGAGGTGGGCAGCCACGTAACACGAATTGGCGAGGTGGGCTGGGACGGTCCCGAAGCCTGGTACGACCCTGTTGAAGCGCTGATCGAAGGCGATGGCAGCGCCCGCGCTGTTTACGAACAGGCCGACAAAAGCGCGACCCGCATGCTCGACGATGCGATGACCGAGCGATGCATCGAACATATCGAAGAGGCAAAGGCCAACCGCGACTCGCTTGGCGGCACCTATGAGGTCATTGCCACCGGAGTGCCACCCGGACTGGGCTCATACGTGCACTGGGACCGCCGCCTCGACGGGCGCCTTGCACAGGCGATCTGCTCCATCCAAGCGCAGAAAGCTGCTGAAATTGGCGATGGCGTGCGCAATGCAAGACGTCCCGGCTCAAAAGTACACGATCCCATTCTGCCAGGCGAGGGAGACGAGTACCCACGTCGCACCAATCGAGCAGGTGGGCTTGAGGGCGGCACGACCAACGGCATGCCCATTGTGGTACGCGGATACATGAAACCTATTCCCACACTCATCAAACCGCTCGACTCGGTCGATACCGCTACGGGCGAGGCCCAGCCCACGCGCTACGAGCGCAGCGACATTACCAGTGTACCCGCAGCCTCGACCGTGGCCGAAGCCACCGTAGCCTGGACGCTTGCCGAGGCGCTGCTCGAAAAATACGGCGGCGACACCTTCGATGACCTCAAAGCCCATATTGAGCACGACCGCGACGCCCGCGCACAGTAGACCGGACCGGGGATCCCCTTTGGTGCAGGCAGGAGCCAGTTGGCGACAAGTCGATCCAGAGACAACCAAAGGCGAAGGGAAGAAGCAACATATGGAGTTGATTCTAACGCCCAGACCCTGTACCTTGAAGCTGTTTGTAACATCTGCAATCATGCTGTTACATTCGCGAAGCAATGGTATGCTCACTCGGTAGAAAGGCATGCCGAAGTAGCCACACGCCCTCATACGCCCTTCAGTTGTTGACCAGTCACCTACACCCAGTGGTAGGCTCTACCAATCGATTCTGGTTGTGGACCAGGCGTCGCATTGTCGAGCTGTGTTTTCATTCCTGCCACTGTCCTCACACAGGCTGTTTCTACAGAAACTGATTCCCGCACACCTCCATCCTTGCCGATGCCCGTGTACGGCATACGAGGACCCGCTCCAGCGGCCCTCTCTTTATGCAGTTAGGCCAACCCGCATGCGGGCGGATTGCCTTGCTGCCTCGCTCTTGTTGCACTGTTTTATGATGATGCGTAGCTCTCTTTCTTCGTTTGTTGAAGCCATGCCGGCCCCCGTCGTTCTGGTGGATGCAGAAGGCCGTATTCATGCCGAGAGCGAACGGTGGAGACGCACCTTCCGTGTGCTGGTCCCAAACGCAGGCGACACCGACTCACTGTTTGACTTAATCCGCGATGACGAGGGGGCCTGGCGCGAAGCTATTACCCGCTGCCTCCGTGAACACCGTACAATGCGAGGAGCGCAGCGTCGCATCCACTTTCCAGGCGCCGGTCCCCGGTGGGTCGATTGGCAACTGCGTCCCGTGGCCCCTGCCGAGGCATCTGCCGAGGACGCTGCGGCCACGCATGCGCTGCTCTACATGGCCGACCGTACCAGCGAACGCCAGACCGACCGCCTGAGACAGCAGGTCGAGGCGCGGTTCGATACGCTGCTCGACACCATTCAGGAAGGTGCGCTCCTTATGGATAGCGACGGCGTCTTTCGCGACTGTAACGACACTGTGCCCGAAATATTTGGACGCCCGCGCTCCGAAATCATCGGCTCACGCTTTAGCGACGACAAGTGGAACGGCTTGCGCTCCGACGGTACGCCGCTGGCCAACACTGAATTTCCGTTCTGGGTTGCGTACTACGAGCGCAAGCCCGTGATGGGCGAGGTGATGGGCATTTATCCGCCCGACGCCCCGCCCCGTTGGATCCGCGTCAACGCGCGTCCGCTCTTTGAGCTTGACGAGGACGACCCCTACGGCGTATTCATCTGCTTTGAGGACATCACCGACGAGCAGCTGAAAGACGAGGCGCTGCAAACCTCGCGCGATGTGCTCTCCAGCGTACTCACCAGTTCGCTTGATGGCATTGTTGTGTACTCGGCTGTACGTGACACACGCGGTACCATCGTCGATTTTGAGTGCGTGCTGGTGAATCCCCAAGGCGAGAAACTCCTCAAGGTATCCGCCGAAGAGATCATCGGGGCACGCATGCTCGACTTACTACCCGAGCATGCCGATCAGGGCTTGTTCGATGCCTATGTCGATGTGATACGCACGGGGCAGCCGTACGAAGACGAGCTGCGCCTGGCCGACACCAACGGCGGCATGACATGGTGCCAGGTGATGGTTGTAAAGATTGAAGACGGCATTGCTGTTACCTTCCGCGATGTGTCGGAGCGGCGCGAGGCTGCCCAGGCCATGTCGGTGGCAAACGAAAAGCTGGAGCAGCGTAACCGCGCCCTCCGCGACTTCGCCTACATCGCCTCGCACGACCTGCAAGAGCCGCTGCGTAAAATCAGTGCGTTCTCGAACCTCGTAATCCAAGACTACGGCGACAAATTTGATGACACCGGCCGCCACTACCTGGAACGCATGGAGGACGCCGCACGACGGATGTCGCAGCTCATCTCGGACCTGCTGGTGTACTCGCGTATCACCACCCGGGCGCGTCCGTTCGAGGAGGTCGATCTGAACGCGATTGTGCAGAACGTGCTTACCGACTTGAGCATGCGTATTAAGGACGTAGACGGCACAGTCCACGTCGACGACATGCCCACCATTGAAGCAGATGCCACACAGATACGCCAGCTTCTGCAGAACCTGATTGGGAATGCACTCAAGTTTCACCGCCCCGACGTTCCCCCTGAGATCAACGTCGAAACCGCAGTGATAAACCGGCACGACCTGGATAACGAGGTGCCCGTACAGGCCAACTGCACGTCGGTGTGCCGCCTCCGTATAGCCGACAATGGGATTGGCTTTGAATCAAAATATGTAGACCGTATTTTTACACCGTTCCAGCGCCTACATGGGCGTAGCGAATACGAAGGAACGGGGATGGGACTTGCCATTTGCCGACGCATTGTGGAACGCCATGGCGGCAGCATTGCCGTAGAGAGCGTTCCCGACGAAGGTACTACGTTCACAGTATGGCTCCCGGTACGCCGCACGCCTTCTTCTAACGACGCGCCTTCGGCGCCTGCCCAGTATGACCAATCCACGACAGAAACGATCCTGGATGAGTGACGAAAGCATTCGCATCCTGCTTGCCGAAGACGACCCCGACGACCGGCTGCTGACCCGGCAGGCGTTGAAACGAAGCCGTCTGGCTAACACTATTTCAATGGTCGAAGACGGCGAGGAACTGATGCAGTACCTGCGTCACGAAGGCCCCTACAGCGACCCCGAGGATGCTCCGCGTCCGGGCCTCATTTTGCTCGACCTAAACATGCCCCGCATGGATGGACGCGAGGCGCTGAAGCTCATTAAGTCGGATCCGGCATTGCGCCGCATTCCCATTATTGTACTTACCACTTCAGAGGCCGAGCAGGACATTCTGCAAAGCTACGATCTGGGCGTGAACGCCTTTGTCACCAAGCCCGTAACATTCGATGGACTTGCCGACGCCATCCAGGCGCTGGGCGACTTCTGGTTCGAAATCGTGAAGCTCCCTCCGCAGTACGAAGAAACCGAATGATGACCACCACAGAGGTGATTGACGTGCTCCTCGTTGAAGACGACGAGGACGACTACGTCATCACGAAGGCGCTACTGTCGCGCGCTGAGAGTATCGACTGCAACCTGGAATGGGCCTCCAGCTACGAGGAGGGACTCGACGCGATTCTGTCGGGGGGATACGACGCGTGTCTGGTCGACTACCGTCTTGGGGCACACACCGGGCTCGACCTGCTCCATGCCGTGAATGAGCAGGGCAACCGCACGCCTATCATTCTGCTTACAGGCCAGGGCGATCTCGAAATTGACCTTACGGCTATGGCTGCAGGGGCCGCGGACTATCTCTCGAAAGAGGAGATCGACGCCCCGCTCTTGGAGCGCTCCATCCGTTATGCCGTAGAGCGTGCCCACGCCGACCAGCGCATCCGTGAGCAGGCGGCTCTGCTCGACAAGGCCCGCGATGCCATCATCGCCTACGATATGGAGGGCCAGGTCGTCTACTGGAATAAAAGCGCCGAGCGCCTTACGGGATGGTCGGCCGAGGAGATGCTGGGCGAACCGGCCCGCGAGCGCCTCTACACCAACGAGCAGCAAAAGAAGCTGAAGGAGTGCTTTGCTACCATCGAGGAAAAAGGCGAGTGGACCGGTGAGCTGCGCCAGCATACCAAAGATGGCGAAGATCTGGTCGTAGAAAGCCGCTGGACGCTCGTACGTGACAATGCGGGAAATCCGTCGTCGGTGCTCGTTATCAACACCGACATTACCGAGCGCAAGCAATTAGAGATGCAGTTTCTGCGTTCGCAGCGCATGGAAAGCATCGGCCGCTTGGTGGGCGGTATTGCACATGACTTAGGCAACCTGCTTGTGCCCATTCTGCTTGGCGTGAAAGTGCTTCAGCAGCGCTTCGACGACGACAGCCAGGTCGAGCGTACGCTTTCGATGATCCAAAAGAGTGCCGAACGCGGCTCCGACATGGTCGACCAGGTGCTGGCCTTTGCGCGTGGCGTGGAAGGCGAACGTGTAACGCTGGACCCGGGTGCCATCATCGACGAGGTCGATAAGATCATCCGGGAAACGTTTCCCGACCGCATCACTGTGGAAACAGAAGTCGACGAGGCCCTCGACACCATCGTGGGCGATGCCACGCAGATCCAGCAGGTGCTCATGAATCTTAGCGTCAACGCCCGCGACGCGATGCCCGACGGCGGCACGCTTGCCATCAAGGCGGAAAACGTAGACCTGTCCGAGTCCGACGCCCGCCGCAACATCGACGCCGAGCCTGGGCCGTACGTGCGCATCACCGTATCCGACACCGGCACTGGCATCCCCGACGACGCGCTCGATAAGATCTTCGAGCCGTTTTTCTCCACCAAACCCGAGGGGGAAGGTACCGGACTCGGGCTCTCCACCGCCTACAGCATCGTAAAGAGTCACGACGGATTCATCGACGTGCGCAGCGAAGAGAACCAAGGCACAACCTTTCGCATCTTCCTGCCCGTAACCATCGCTGAAAGTGGAAAAGCCGAATCTTCGCCCGACCGCGGCGACACGCATGGGCAGGGCGAGGTTGTGCTGATCGTAGACGACGAAGAGTTTATCCGCGACACCGCACAGCAGACGCTCGAAAGTGCGGGCTACCGCGCTATCGTTGCTGCCGACGGCGCAGAGGCGCTGGAGCTTATGGAGGACTACAGCGACGCGGTCGATGCTGTCATCACCGACCTACGTATGCCCAACATGAACGGCCACGAACTGATTGATGTACTGAACGAAAAATACCCTGCTCTCCCGATTATTGCCGCAAGCGGGGCCTCCGACAGCGAAGCCAATACCCCCACCGAGGCCGACGGGCACACCTTTTTACCCAAGCCCTTCACCGCTGAAAAGCTCTACGCTGCCCTGCACGACGTACTGCACACATCCACGAAAGCCGGGTAGTGCTGTGTCAACCCTCATTTTGATGGTTACCCTGGCATCATCCCCCAACGAAGCGTGTCATGGTGAGCGCAGTCGAACCATCTCCTTGTCATTCAGAAGATACGGCGGGACAGGGGATCCTGCCAACCTTGGTGGAGATCTTTATTCACTGCGTTCATCAGTCACTTCGCTCGTGTCAGGACTCCGCACCTGCTAGGCGCAGTTGCTTCGCTCAAGATGACAGCATGCGAACGGGGACCTTACAACCCAACCATTGACCTGTGACACAGCAGTAGGCACGCATTCATGTCTCAGAGCGCAGTGTTATTGCAACATTTGGACGCTTTATCTCTCGGCTGGGCGAACTGCACAAAACAACCCACCGTTTCGCATTATGTAGTCGTACTTTGCGCTCCACTAGAGCGCTCTCTTCTGATCCCATAGCCCCGCCCGAGTATGTCCTGGATGAACCGCCTCGTGCATCGCGACGATGCCTCGCTCAACACTTCCACCCAGCCCGTCTCACCTGGCCCCAATGCCCCCCACGCCGTCGTTATCGGGGCCGGGCTCGGCGGACTCGCTTCAGCCATTCGCCTGAGTGTGCGTGGCTATCGCGTAACGCTCTTGGATCGCCTCAATCAGCCCGGCGGACGCGCCCGCGTTTTCAAGCAAGACGGATTTACCTTCGATGCCGGGCCTACCGTGGTTACCGCACCCTTCCTGTTTGAAGAACTGTGGTCACTCTGCGGCAAATCCCTTGAAGACGACGTGGAGCTCGTTCCTGTCGACCCGTTCTACCGAATCACCTTTCACGACGGCACGCACTTCGACTACTCGGGCGACTCGGACACCATGGAGCGCGAAATCCGCAAGTTCAATCCTGCCGATGTCGAAGGCTACCGGCGCTTTCTGGAGAAGAGCGAGGAGATCTTCGAGATCGGCTTTGAGGAGCTGGGCCATGTGCCGTTCCACAACCTGAGCGACATGCTCAAGATTGTGCCCGCGATGATGAAGCTGGAGAGCCATCGCACCGTGTACAGCCTCGTCTCCAAGTACGTCGAGCACCCGAAAATCCGCAAGGTGCTCTCCTTCCACCCGCTGCTTGTGGGCGGTAATCCATTCAGCACTACCTCTATTTACACGCTCATCGCGTTTCTGGAGCGCAAGTGGGGTGTGTGGTATGCGATGGGTGGTACAGGCTCGCTCGTGAGTGGTATGTCAAACCTGATCGACGAACTCGACGGTACGGAGCAGCACTATAACGCGGACGTGGAGCAAATTCTGGTGGATGGCGGACGCGCCAGCGGTGTGCGGCTGTCCAGCGGCGAAGTCATCGATGCCGATATTGTGGTGTCGAATGCCGATGTCGGCTACACCTACCGCCACATGATTCACCCGTCAGACCGTCAAACGTGGACCGATGAGCGCGTGGAGAATATGAAGTACTCCATGAGCCTCTTCGTCTGGTACTTCGGCACCGACCGCGAATACGAAGACATCGAGCACCACACCATCCTGATGGGCGAGCGCTACAAGAGTCTGCTCGACGACATCTTCAATAAGCAGGAGCTGGCCGACGATTTCAGCCTCTACCTGCACCGTCCCACCAAAACCGACCCATCGATGGCTCCCGAGGGCCACGACGCCTTCTACGTGCTAAGCCCGGTGCCGCATCTCGACAGCGGGGTAGACTGGCGCATGCAGGCCGAGCCGTACCGGCAGTCGGTCGAAGACTACCTCGCCGACACTATCATGCCCGACCTGGGCGAGCACCTCGTGACCTCCCGTATGCTCACGCCGCGCGAGTTCCAGATGGAGTACAAGAGCCTGAAAGGCGCGGCCTTTAGCGTAGAGCCGGTCTTGCAACAAAGCGCCTGGTTCCGTCCGCACAACGAAAGCGAAGATGTCGACCACCTGTACTTTGCCGGGGCCGGTACGCATCCTGGCGCGGGCATGCCCGGCGTGCTCTCCACCGCGCGCGTGCTCGACAGCATCGTCCCCGATCCCAGCGACCTGCGCCCGGTGCATCCGAAGAAAACATCGATGGCGGCGTAGCATGACTGTCCAATAGATAGCAAAAGAGGCCGCTAACAGGTCGCCCCTGTGTCCGATGGTTCTCCGTCGGATATGTGCGGCGGACGTACTTCTGCGTCTTCTACTCAACGCGGCACGACGCGGCTCATCGATTCGGCCCGAACAGCATGCCGCGCTGCACATGGATGCAAGTACCTCGGGGGGGCGATCTTTATTCACTGCGTGCATCAGTCGCTTCGCTCGGGGGCGGACGCCTACCGACGACGGTCAGCATCCATCTCTGATGACTGTGCAGGGGCATAAATACGCACTTTTGCACGGTCAACGGCAGATACATGTATAGCACAACGCGTTCTCAGACCCCGTATGGCCTCCAGATGTGCGTACGTTCTACGACGCAATTCAGCACCGGCTGTTTGATTCGGACTTACGTGTCGGTGAAGTGCGACAAGCTTGCGGCATTGAAGATCACAACGTAAGCAACGCCGCCTTTGTCGAAGGCTGTTCTACGCCGAACCCCGCGTGGCCGCCCGGTACGCCCGGTTAATGGCAAGCCACGCGCCGCTGTGGTAGCGATAATACGTCACAAACGCCGGAATCGCCGTCTCAAACACCAGCGCCAGATACACGCCCCACAGCCCGAGCGGCGTCACGGCTCCGGCATACGCCAGCGGAAGCGCAAACAAGAAGAGCCCGGCCAGTTGTCCGTAGAACGGCCACGTCGTATCGCCTCCCGCGCGGAGCGGACCCAGCGCGCCGTTCAGCAGGCCGTGGAAGATCACACTCACACACGTAGCGCGCAGGAGCGCCGCTGTGGTCGGAATTAGCTCCGGATCCTGCACAAATAGGTAGCTCACCGGACGCGCTCCTACAAAGATGGCCAGCGCCACCAGCGCATAGACGGTGACCGTAAAACGGAGCGTATCGTGACCGTACGCCTCGGCCTCTGAATCATCGTTACGGCCCAGGGCCTGCCCCACCAGACTGCTGGAGGCCAGCCCAAAGCCCCAGCCTGGCGTGTTCATAAGGCCGCGCATCCGTAGCGCTACCACGTACGCCGCGACCACATTTGGACCAAAGAACGCCACAATCGCCATCATCGGAAAGCGTCCGCCACCCTGGGCCACCTTGCGCAGGGCCAGCGGCGTACCCACCTGCACCAGACGCCGAGCCGTGGCCCGGTCTCCAAGTGTAGCCCGCGCATCCCACTGAATGGGCAGGTCGCCCACGTACGGCAGGCGTCCGCGTACAAAGCCCCAGGCCAGCACCCCCGTCACCGACGCCCCACCGAGCACCGTGCCCAGCGCCGCGCCCGCCACGCCCATGTCGAACCCAAAGATGAGCACCCCGCTCAGAATGACGTTGGCGATGGCACCGCCCGCCCGAATCACCATCGGAATCCACGCTTCGTTGGCGCCGACCAGCGCGCGGCTGCCCACCAGATTGAGCGCGGCAAAGGGCATCGCCCAGCTTGCAATCGAGAGATACGTGACGCCGTGTGCCACCGCCGCCTCGCCCGATCCAATCAGCCGGATGAGCGGCTCCGTGATGCCCGTAAACAGCGCCACCAGTGGCAGCGTCGTGAGCAGCCCCAGCGCCGCGCTCTGCACCACCGCCGTGGTGATGCCCGGGTGCTCCCCCGCCCCAAAGCGCTGCGACACAAGGCTAATCGTGCCCCCCGCAATGCCGCCACCCAGCATGTACGCCAGCGTCCAATACGGCACGCCGTAGCCGATGCCTGCAATCCCTGCAGCGCCTACGGCCATGCCCACCATCGCCACATCGGCCGTTGCCTTCGACATCCGCGCCACGCCCGTTACAATACGCGGCCACGCCAGCTCCGCAATGGCATCGCCACGCCGTGCATCAATCCAGCCCAAGCGGGCCAGCAGGCGGCCCACCTGTTCCAACAAAGCACGAACGGGGTTGAGCAGGGTGCGCACAGTGTAGGCGAGCTTGTGAAAAGAGTAATGTTGCAGTACACATAACAGCATACACGGCTACCATCCGTGCAAGAGCCATCGGTTGCGCATCCCTCACATCTTTTTGGCATCACCGTGTCCATCGCATTTGTGTTTTAGGGGAAAGCAAGGGGCCATGCTTCCTCCTGCATTCGGCCCAGCCCCACAGCAGCGCACGTGTCCATCGAAAGTAGGTGTGCCAACGGGCGAAGGCCGGCCGCCCCTCCATCGTTTGGTAGCAAACCGTAGGGACACGGCGCGCCGTGTCCCTACACGAGCTCCGTCGGTGTGCCATTACGGGCGGGGGACTGTCCTCTTCATGCTGCGAACGGGGGACCGTTGGCGGCAGGGACTTTTCATGAACGCTCGTCGCAAGGCTCTGTGGCTTTTCGAGATTACCCGCAGAATCTGGCCCCGACGGTCCCCCGTCGGGGTGATGCGGAGATGCTCTTGCCAATTGCAACCCGCCTCCCGCCCCGCTCGTCGCAAGGCTCTGCCTTGTGACGCACTTTTTTAGGGGCTCTGCCCCGTCCAGCCTGTCCGTCGCCCCCTCAAAAGATGAGTGGTATGATGTAGGACCAAGATGAAAGTGGAGGCCTGGCACGCCACTACGGACGGAGGACCGTCCTCTTCGCTCTACCAACGGGGGACCGTTGGCAGCAGGAGTTTGGGTAGTGAATGGACGTTAAGTGATCGCTCTCCCAATAAAAATCTGTCCTGAGGCGAACGGTCCCCCGTTCGCTCCCATCAGCTCCGCCAGAGATACAAGCGTTCACCGTGGCACATCCAATGCGCATGCCCGTTACCACAATGCCCTCCGAATCGCCGTCTCCGCCTCCCCCTTGATTCTGCTATGTCCAAAGAATCCGCCCCTGCCGATCCCGCAGTCGACACGACCCAGGCGCCGCCCGAACTCGGCAACCAGTACACCAGCGACCGGGTGCTCACCAGCTACCTGAAGCGTACCCTGCCCGAGGCCGTGCGCCAGGAGGCCGCTGATGCACTGCATGCGCTGGGCGAGCGCGCCGGGGGCGACCTCTACGCGCTGCAGCAGGCCGACCGCACCAGCGAACCCGAACTCACGCAGTGGAGCCCGTGGGGCAAGCGCATCGACAAAATCACGCTCACCGATGTGTGGAAAACCGCCGCGCCGCTCGCAGCCGAGTACGGACTCGTCGCGCTGCCGTACGAACAGCCGCACGGCGCACAGAGCCGTCCGGTGCAGTTTGCGCTGGCGCACCTGTTCATCCCCTCGACCGACATGTACGGCTGCCCGCTTGCCATGACCGACGGCGCCACGCGCACGCTGCTCGCTGCCGGGAACGACGCGCTCATCGACGAAGCCGTGCCGCACCTCACCAGCCGCGCCCCCGAATCCGCCTGGACCAGCGGCCAGTGGATGACCGAACTCGCGGGCGGCTCCGACGTCGGGCAGTCTAACACCACCGCCCGCCAAGACAACGACGGCACCTGGCGTCTGTACGGACGCAAGTGGTTCACGAGCGCCATCACCGCAAATATGGCGCTGGCCCTGGCCCGTCCCGAGGGCAACCCCGATGGCGGACGCGGGCTGGCGCTCTTTTACGTGCGCATCCGCACCGACGACGGCGCTTTGAAACCAGGGCTGCGCGTGCTCCGGCTGAAAGACAAGCTCGGCACGCGCAAGCTGCCTACCGCCGAACTCCACCTGAATGGCGTGGAGGCAATGCCCGTTACCGAACTAAAGCGCGGCACGCGGCACATTGCGCCGATGCTAAACATCACGCGCACCTGGAATGCCGTCACCGCCACCAGCTTTATGCGCCGCTCCGTAGCCCTGTCGCGCGACTACGCCACCAAGCGCACCGTCTTTGGCAAAAAGCTGATCGACCAGCCCTTGCACCAGGACACGCTCGCGCAGATGCAGAGCACCTACGAGGGGGCCTTCCACCTGTCGTTTCGCGTGGCCGAACTGCTGGGACGCGACGAGGCCGACACTGCCACAGACACCGACCATGCGCTGCTGAGGCTACTCACGCCCATCGCCAAACTGCTCACCGCCAAGCAGTGCGTATCCGTTACGAGCGAGGCCATGGAAGCCTTTGGCGGCGCTGGCTATGTCGAAGACACGGGCCTGCCCCAACTGCATCGGGATGCGCAGGTGCTGCCCATCTGGGAAGGCACCACCAACGTACTGGCCCTTGACCTGCTCCGCGCGCTCAAGCGCACCGGCGGACTGGCTCCGCTTCGGGCCGAGTTCAAGCGCTGCATGGATGGTCTTTCTGCGCCGCGTCTCATTCCTCCCATGAAAAAAGCCGCCCAGGCGCTCCAACATGCCCAAAACTGGCTGCATGAGGCGCAAGACAACGACGCCCAACTCCAGGGCAGCGCCCGGCGCTTTGCGTACACGGTGGGATCGGTAATGGAGGTGGCCCTCACCGTACACCACGCACAGTGGGCGCTCAACCACGAAAACGATGCGCGTCCGGCAGAAGCCGCAGTACGGCTGGCTGCGGCGGGCATTGACCACCTGCACCCGGTCGATCCGCACGGCGCGCATGTGCTTGCGCACGACTTCAACTGCCCCACGCTGTTCGAATGCCACACGGGCACTGCCGACACACCCGCCCCCGTGCCCACCGCCGATACGCTCTCTGAGTCAGCGTTTGCAGACGGACAGGGACAGCAAGCGAAGGCATAGCGTTAGCCCCCCACGGGCGTTTCAAGTAACAACTTGTGGGAGATACCAACAGAGATGACGGGTCCGTAACGCCTTATGTTATCAGATGGCTAAAAGGTAGCATGAGTGCGGAATCTCTTCCCCAACGGGGCGTGTTAACTACGGACGGTGCGGATACATGCCCGCATTTCTTCTGCTCTCTTTTGCTGGCTGGACGTATTCTACATGACAACCTTCTCTGATACCGCCTGGTGGAAACGCCCAGTTTCTTGGGCCCTGCTTGTCGGCCTGCTGATTGTAGGCGGCGTGTTGATGATTCCACAAGACGGCACCAGCAGTACTGCCGACGAAGACGAGCAGGCCGACGAGCAACAGGAAGCCTCTGCGTTGCAAGCCGACGGCGTGGTCGTAGAGCCGACCCGCATGGCCGAACAAATCCGCGCCACCGGAACGCTGCGTGCCGACGAATCGGTGGACCTGGCGATAGAAACATCGGGGCGTGTCAGCACGCTATCGATGCCTGAGGGTGGCACCGTAGAGGCGGGTGAGCTGCTGCTGTCTGTGAGCAATGACGACCTGCACGCCGAACAACGCCGCCTGCAATCCCAACTCACCCTGGCGGAAGCACGCGAGGCGCGGCAGGCACGCCTGCTTGAAGAGGGCGGCGTAAGTCAAGAAACCTACGACGCCACCCAGAGCGACGTCGAAGTGCTCCAAGCCGACCTGGATCAGATTGAGGCTCGCATCGCCAAAACCGAGATCCGCGCTCCGTTTGCCGGACAGCTGGGCCTCCGCTATGTGAGCGAAGGCAGTTACATCTCGCCCGACACGCGCATTGCGACGTTGCAGCGCATTGATCCCATCAAAATCGACTTTTCGGTGCCCGAGAAGTATGCCGGTCGGGTGGAAGCAGGGCAACCCATTACGTTTTCGGTGCGGAACAGCAATGCGGATCACACCGCCGAGGTGATTGCCACTGAGCCCCGTGTCGACAACGACACACGGTCGCTTCGTGTGCGCGCTCGCTCAGGCAACGGTGTAGGCGAACTGCGCCCCGGCACCTTTGCGGACCTGACGCTAACCATCGGTGCTGTCGACGAGGCGCTTGTGATTCCTAACTTTGCGCTTGTGCCCAATCTGGGTGTGCAACGCGTGTTTGTGTACCGAGACGGCAGCGCTCAGCCGCAAGAGGTCACCATTGGGCGGCGCACCAGCGAGATGGTGGAGATCACCGAGGGCCTGGCGCCCGGCGACACCGTCATCACTTCCAACATTCAGGAGCTGCGTCCCGGTCGCTCCGTCGAGCTCACCACCATCGATACGACCGATGACCTCGACACCGAAACCGAGGTAGTGGTGCCCTCCGACGAGTAGTTTCATCGCGCCGCGTTTCTATCGTTTGCTGTACAGGTTAGACTTTCCATGGCCCTCTACTCGCTAAGCATTGAACGCCCGGTCCTGTCTACCGTTATGGCGACGCTGATCGTCATTTTTGGGGCCATCGGCTTTTTCTTCCTGGGCGTGCGCGAATACCCCTCGGTAAACCCGCCGGTTATTAGCGTATCCACCAACTACACCGGCGCTAACGCCGACGTCATCGACTCGCAGATCACCGAGCCACTTGAAGAGCAGATCAACGGCATTGAAGGGATTCGGACGCTCACCTCGGTCAGCCGCGAGGGCCGCTCTACCGTCACGGTTGAGTTCGAACTGGGGGCCGACTTAGAACGCGCCGCCAACGATGTGCGCGATCGCGTATCACGGGCCCAGGGGCAGCTTCCGCCCGATGTAGACCCGCCCACCGTGTCGAAGTCCGATGCGGATGCACAGCCAATTGTCTTCTTGAACATCAGCAGCGACTACCGGAATCTGCTGGAGATGACCGAGCTGGCCGACAACCGCTTTAAGGAGCGGCTGCAAACGATTGAGGGCGTCAGCCGCGTCGACATCTGGGGCTCGAAAGAGTACTCGATGCGCCTCTGGATCGACCCGCAGCAGCTGGCCGCGTATCAGCTTACGCCGCAAGACATCCGCACCGCGCTGGGCCGCTCGAACGTGGAGTTGCCCTCCGGACGCATCGAGGGCGAGAACATTGAACTCACGGTGCGCACGCAGAGCCGCCTGGAGACGGAAGAAGACTTCAATCAGCTCATCCTGAAGCAGTCGCCCGAGGGCGAGATTGTGCGGCTCGAAGATGTGGGCCGCGCCGAAATTGGTCCTCAAAACGAACGCACCCTGCTCCGCCGCGATGGCACCTCTATGGTGGGCGTTGTGCTGCGTCCACTTGCCGGCGCCAACTACATCGACATTGTCGACGAGTTCTACGACCGCGTTGACGAAATCGAAGCCGACCTGCCCGACGACATCGAACTGGGCATCGGGTTCGACACCACCACGCAGATCCGCCAGAGCATTGCCGAGGTGCAGCAGACCATCTTTATCGCGCTGCTGCTGGTGTTTCTGGTCATCTTTGGCTTCCTGCGCGACTGGCGCTCCACGATCATCCCTCTGCTGGTGATTCCCGTCGCGCTCATTGGGTCGTTCTTCGTCATGTACATCGCTGGCTTCTCCATCAACGTGCTTACGCTGCTGGCGATGGTGCTGGCCATTGGCCTGGTCGTTGACGATGCGATTGTGGTGCTGGAGAATATCTACGCCAAGCTCGAGGAGGGCCACGAGCCCATTCAGGCTGGCATCATCGGCACGCGCGAGATCTTCTTCGCTGTCATTGCAACCTCCATATCGCTCGTGGTGGTCTTTCTGCCCATCATCTTCCTGGGCGGCCTCACCGGGCAGCTCTTTCAGGAGTTTGGGCTGGTCATTGCCGGCGCCGTAGCTATCTCCTCGTTTGTGGCGCTTACCTTTACCCCCATGATCTCCACGCGCCTCCTGAAAAAGCGCGAGGAGCAGCCCTGGTTCTACCAAAAAACAGAACCGTTCTTTGAGTGGCTGAATGAGCAGTATCGTAGCTCCCTCGAATCCTTCATGAAGCGCCGCTGGACCGCCTTCGGCGTCATTGCAGTCTGTGCTGTCATCATTGGCGGACTCTATAGCGTACTCCCTGAGGAGCTGGCCCCGCTCGAAGATCGAAGCAGCTTGCGCCTCTTCTCGCAAGCACGCGAGGGCGCCACGTACGAGTACATGGATGCCTACATCATGAGCCTCTACGAAACGGTTCGTGAGGAAGTCCCTGAAACCGAAGCCGTCATCACCGTCACCTCGCCCGGATTCGGAGCATCCAGTTCGGTCAACAGTGGGTTCATGCGCCTGCAACTGGTCGAGCCCGATGAGCGCGACCGCAGCCAAGACGAAATCGCGGATGCGCTCACAGAAGCGGTCGGCCAGATGGAGGGGGCTCGTACGTTTGTGACCCAGGAGCAGACCATCGAAGTGGGATCTCAGGGCGGACAGCCCATCCAGTATGTGCTGCAAGCGCCAAATCTGGAGGCCCTCGAAGAAACCCTCCCCGAGTTCCTGGAACGCGCCCGGCAGTCGGATGCCTTCACCTTTCTGGATGCCAACCTGAAGTTCAACAAGCCCGAAATCGATGTGCAGATCGACCGGGAGCGCGCCGACAACATCGGGGTCTCGGCCCTCGATGTAGCCGAAACCCTGCAACTGTCGCTCAGCGAGCAGCGCGTGGGCTTCTTCACGCGCGACGGCAAACAGCGCGATGTCATTGCCCAGGTAGACCGCGCCGACCGCAACGAGCCGTCTGACTTGCTCAATCTCTACGTCCGCTCCAACAGCGGCGAGCCGGTGCTGCTCGACAACGTCGTAACCATCGAAGAGCAGGCCAACCCGCCACAACTGTTTCGCTTCAACCGCTTCCAGTCGGCTACCATCGAGGGACAACTGGCCGATGGATACAGCATTGCCGACGGCATCAGCGAGCTGGATACGATAGCGGATGAGGTCCTCGGCCCGTCGTTCTCCACCGCCCTCGACGGCCAGTCCCGCGACTTTCAGGAGACCTCCAACCAGCTGCTCTACGTATTCGGCCTGGCGCTCCTGCTGATCTATCTGGTGCTGGCGGCGCAGTTTGAGAGCTTTCGGGATCCGTTTACGATTCTGATTACGGTGCCCCTGGCGCTCACCGGTGCGCTTGCCTTCCTGTGGGTATTTGGGCAGTCGCTCAACATCTTCAGCCAAATTGGTATTGTGATGCTGGTCGGATTGGTGGCAAAGAACGGCATCCTGATTGTTGAGTTTGCCAACCAGCGCCGCGCGGCAGGCCTTGACATCGATGAGGCCATCACCGAGGCCGCTGCTGTGCGCTTCCGGCCTATCCTTATGACAGCCTTCTCGACGATTCTGGGCGTGCTGCCCATTGCGCTGGCCGTAGGAGCCGGCGCCGAAAGCCGCATCCCCATGGGGCTCGTCGTAATTGGTGGGCTGATTGTGGGTACGTTCCTCTCGCTTTACGTCATTCCCGCCATGTACACCTACCTCACCAGTTCCAAGGTAACGAAGAGCGTAGCCGTTCCTGTGGGCAACAGCACCACAGGCAACGGCGCGATGGATGATGGAACGGCGGGTGACGGAACGGCGGATGATGGAACGGCGGGTGACGGGAGTGGCTCGGCGTCGCTTCCGAACCGCCCCGACCCTGCCGCTTCTGGCGACGACACCTCGGCCTAATCAATAGATGCAACGGCGGGGGCTGTCTCCCGCAGTGCTCCGTTGTTCATCGTGCAATCTTTCCTCTTGCGACCCTTTGCTTCTGCGTATGCTCCTTCGGTGCTGCCTCCTTCTTACGTGCCTGCTAACCGGGCTCAGTCCTGCTGCTCTTGCCCAAACCGATGACCTTGTGCCGCTGCGCACGGTGCTGCAAGAGACACTCCGCAACAACCCCGATGTACAAACAGCGGAAAACGACGCCGATATTGCCGATCGCAATGCTTCGGTTGGCAACGCGGGGTTTTTGCCTGAACTGTCGGTGCAGGCCCGCTACAACGAAACCATTAGCGATACCGAACAACAGTTTCAGGGGCAAGACCCGCAAGAGATCAACGGGGCCCGCACCACCAACAGCGGAGCCGATGCCGAACTGTCGTGGCGCGTGTTCGATGGACTGGGGCGCTTTGCCACGCTCAACCGCCTGCGGGCCGAACGCAATGCCGAACGCCAGCGGGCCCGGGCCACCACCGAACAACTCCTCACCGATGCCGCTCTGGCGTACTACACCGTGGTGCGTGCCCAACGCCAGCGCGACGTGTTCGAAGAAACCGTCGCCGTCTCCGAAGAACGCGTTCGTATCGTAGAACTGCGTAACGAGGTCGGCAGCGCCTCCGACCTGGAGGTCCGCCAGGCACGCGTCGACCTAAATGCCGACCGATCGGCCCTTTTGCGGCAGGAGGCAGCTCTTGAATCCGCCAAAGCCGAACTGAACCGCGTACGGGGACGCCGCACCACCGCCACCGATTTCGCGGTCGCCGAGAGCATCGACATAGACGAAACCCTTGCCGCCGAGACCGTACAGGAAGCGATTCAGCAAGCCAACCCGGTCTTCCAGCAAGCCCAAGCCGCCCTGCAGGCAGCCGAGCAAGAACAGCGCGCCTTACAAGCCAATCGCCTCCCCGCGCTCGATGCCACGCTTGGGTATGGCGTAAGCCGCACCGACTCAGAGAGCGGCTTCGTGCAGCAAAGCACCAACTACGACCTGACGTACGGCCTGTCGCTGCAATTTCCGCTGTTCACCGGGTTCGACCGGCGCCGCCAGCGCCAAAATGCGCAGGTGCGCATCCGCAATGCCGAACTCGCTGTCGAGGATGTCGAAAGCGAACTGCTCTCCACACTCACCCAAGCCTATGCCGAATATCAGAAGCGGCTGGAGGTGGTCGCGCTCGAAACCGACAACCTGGAGATGGCCCGCGCCAATGTCGAGGTCGCACTCGAACAGTTCGAGGTGGGCGACATCTCTTCCATCGAGTTGCGCGAAGTACAAGAGCAAGCCGTGCGGTCCGAGAGCGATCTGGTACGCGCACGCTTCAGCGCCAAGCAAGCCGAACTCACCCTCCGCGAACTGAGCGGCACAACACAGGCCGATCTGCTCAGCGAATAACCTGCATGCTCATAGAACCAGAAGCCCATGCGCCAAGCGCAACTTTGCCCTCACGCTCGTGTATCTGATTGGTGTATCTGATGATCGTGAAGATGCCGAATGCCCTCCAACATCAAAGCGGCTTCGGCATTGTTAATACCGATATGTATTCGCATACATTCTTGTTGACAGACTCTACTGACCTGTGGCTGAAGCAAAAAAAGGAGATACCGTCCACATTCACTACACGGGCCGCCTGCAAGATGGCACCGTCTTTGACAGCTCGCGCGAGCGAGAGCCCATCAGCTTTGAGCTGGGGGCACAGAAAGTGATTCCGGGCTTCGAGAAACTCGTAGAAGGCATGGAACCGGGCGACACCAAAACCGGCACCATCACGCCCGAAGATGGCTATGGCGAACGGCGCGACGACATGGTCATGGACGTAGACCGCGACTCGCTCCCCGACGAAATCGATCCGGAAGTCGGCCAGCAGCTGCAGATGCACACGGAGCAGGGCCAGGCCGTGCCGGTGCAGATCGCAAACGTGGAAGACGACCACATCACCGTCGACGCTAACCACCCGCTCGCTGGCCGCACGCTGGAGTTCGACGTGGAACTGATTGAAGTTGAAAGCGGCGACGGCGAAGCGGATGAGGGCGGCAATATCATCACGCCGTAACCCTGCGCCTCGTACGCAATAGACGCTGCGCACAATCTGCATTGTGCATGTAGCTGTTCGTTACGCCTGTGCTCTGAAAGGGGCACAGGCGTTTTCTTGTGGCGCCCGTTCTTTGCTTTGCTACCTCTCTGTCTTTCGGCAGGCCCCCGCTTTCTCACAAGTCACCCCAAATCCGGTTGTAGCATTGCGGCGAGGACGTACGCAGTTGCGGCTCACACATGTCATCTCGTCGCAAGGCTCCGTGACTTTTTGAGATTAATCACAGGACCTGGCCGTTCAGAGACACTACAAGCATGCGGAGTTGGTATCGCCCCATTAAATCATATCGCCCCATTAAATCATGATGCATAGACCGCAGTGTATCGATCGTGTTACCCCCTTCTTCAAAATGTGAAAGCCCTGTCTATCTCCCCCTCTATGCTGTTCGTACTATACGAAGCCCGAGCAACCCGCCGTTACAGCACTGTGTTCACACATACCCTCTACATACGACAGCCTCCTACACTATGAATCGCTTACTCTCTACCCTGACTGTTCTTCTACTATTTACGGTAGGGTTCGGCTGGTCTACCGCTACCGCCCAAGACATGGGCAATCCGCCCGAAAACGACGGCCCCACCGTTGTCGATGTGGCTATTGAGTCGGACGACTTCAACATTCTGGTTGAAGCACTCCAGGTTACCGGACTCGATGCAGCCCTGCAAGGCGAAGGCCCCTTTACCATCCTCGCACCTAACGATGAGGCCTTCGAAGCCCTCGGCGACGATCTGGAGCGCCTGATGGAAGAAGAAAACATCGAAGAGCTCGCTAACATCCTTTCCTATCATGTCGTTACGGCCGAAGCCTATGCCGAAGACATTGCGGAGATGACCGACGCTCCTACCGTTACCGGACAGTCCGTGGGCATCTCGGCTGAAGACGATGTCATTACGCTGAGCGGATCCAACAGCGCCGAGGTCGTGCAAGCTGACATTGAAGCTTCAAACGGCGTCATTCACGTCATTGATACCGTCCTCCTGCCACCTGGAGAATAACATAGCTGTTTGGGAGCATGCAAGGCTCACTGCCTCGCACGCTTAATTTACGCAGCGTCAAAGCGCCTGCTTCTTTACGGAAGCGGGCGTTTTTGCGTTGCAGCCCACCGCCCCATCCATTGGACATCGCAAACCGCCAGGCAATCTTCTATCCGATCTTGGACGAACGCAGGCTGATGCATCCCGTATAGACATGCTGCGCAGCGTCTCCATGGACGCAGCGTGCCGTCTGTCTCTTACACCTACCTGTCTGCTGCGTTATGGCGCGTCGCATCCAACTGTCATCCCCATCCCCCTCGTCGTCTGTGGACCCCGACCCTGAAGCCCAAGAGCGCATCTTGAGCGGGCTCAACGAAGACCAGCGCGCCGCCGTCACCGCAACCGACGGACCCGTCATGATTATTGCCGGGCCGGGCTCGGGCAAAACGCGCACGCTCACGCATCGCATTGCCTACCTGCTGGCCACCGGCAAGGCCACCCCCTACCAGATCATTGCACTCACGTTCACCAACAAGGCCGCCCGCGAGATGCGCGAGCGCGTGCAGCGCCTGGTGGGCGACAAAACGCGCGGCATGTGGGTGGGCACGTTTCATAGCTCGTTTGCCCGACTGCTGCGCCGCGATATCGACGCCATCGGCTACTCACAAGACTTCTCGATCTACGATACCGACGACAGCAAAAAGATCGTGAAGCAGCAGATGAACCGGCTGCAACTCAACACCGACGAGGTCAAGCCGCGCTCGGTGCAGCGCACCATCTCCAGCGCCAAAAACCAGATGGTCGGCCCCAGCGAGTATGAAAGCATGGCGCATGGCCGTCTGCAAGAAGCCACGGCCAAGGTGTATCCTGCCTACGAAGCCGCGCTGAAACGCGCCAACGCACTCGACTTCGACGACCTGCTGCTCAAACCGGTGCAGCTCTTCAACCAGGAGCCCGAGATTCTGCAGACGTATCAGCAGCGCTGGCAGTACGTGCACATCGACGAGTACCAGGACACAAACCACGTGCAGTATGTGCTGGCCAAACAACTGGCGGCGGGACACAAAAACCTGTGCGTGGTGGGCGACGATGCACAGAGCATCTACGCCTTTCGCGGCGCTGACATCAGCAATATCCTGTCGTTCGAGCGCGACTACCCCGACGCCACTACCGTGCGGCTGGAGCGCAACTACCGCTCCACCGAGAACATCCTGACGCTGGCAGACTCAATCATCGACCAGAACAAGGATCAGCTCGATAAGACGCTCTGGACCGACAAGGACGGCGGCGATAAGGTGCTGCTGACCGAGGCGCTCTCCGAGAAGGACGAAGCCAAGAAGGTGGAGCAGAAGATCCGCGACTTGCAGCTGCGCGAGGGACTGGAGTACAGCGACTTTGCGGTGCTCTACCGCACCAACGCGCAGAGCCGTGCGCTGGAGGAGGCGCTGCGCCGCGAGAACGTGCCGTATCGCATTATTGGCGGCACGTCGTTCTACCAGCGCAAGGAAATCAAGGATGTGCTCGCGTACCTGAAGCTGCTGGTGAATCCGAACGACCGGGCCAGCCTGGAGCGCGTCATCAACTACCCCACCCGCGGCATTGGCGCCAAAACACAGGAGCGTGTGCGCAACTACGCCTCTGAGAATAGCATGTCGATGTGGCAGGCGGTCGAACAGGTGGAGCAGATCGACACGCTTTCGACCCGCGCCAAAAACGCCGTGGGGCGCTTCCGCGCGCTCATTGCCAAGTACATGAGCAAGATCAACAGCGCTCCGGTAGACGACCTGACGCGCGATCTTATCCAGGAAGCTGGGATGCTGAGCGAGCTGCGCAAAGAGCACACCCGCGAAAACCTCCGCCGCTGGGAGAATGTGCAGGAGCTCGTAAACGGCATCGCGGAGTACACTGCCAGCGCCGACAACGCCACGCTCAGCACGTTCCTGCAAGAAGTTACACTACTCACCGACCTCGACGGCGACGACGACCCCAACAAGGTTACGCTCATGACGCTGCATGCCTCGAAGGGGCTGGAGTATCCGGTCGTGTTTATTACCGGACTCGAAGAGGGACTTTTCCCACTCGCTAAGGCAACGCAAGAGCGCACGGAGTTGGAAGAAGAGCGCCGCCTCTTCTACGTAGGCGCTACGCGGGCTGAGGAGCGCCTCTTCTTAAGCTGGGCGCGCAACCGGTATCGCTACGGCAGGCAAGAACACAACACGCGCAGCCGCTTCCTCGACGAAGTTGACGACAGCGTGGTGCAGACGGCAGGCGGTGGGCGTCTCCGCCAGAAGAAGAATCGCTTCTCGTCAAGCAGCAAGGGCAGCACCGAGAGCTACGACGACATGGATCCGCACTACTACCGGAAGAACCTGCGCAAGGGGTCCGGCTCGTCGAAGAAGGGCACGCGCCGCACCACGCGCACGGTATCCTCGAAAAGCAACTCATCGAGCGGGTCGTCGGGGCGCCGCGTGGTCTACGACGAAGGCGAAGGGCAGATTGTACCCGGTGTGCGCGTGCAGCACAGCACGTTTGGCGAGGGCAAGGTGCAATCCGTGGAAGGAAAAGGCGACCGCGCCACCGCTGTCGTGTTTTTTGGGGGCGATATTGGCAACAAGAAGCTGAAACTCAAATACGCCCGGCTACGCGTGGTGGGGTAGCCCGCCACAGGTTGCGTCAGAAGAGATACCAAGGCTCGTGCTACGCACCAATCGCGCTATGCCGGAACCAACACTTGGTGCACCATCAGATCGTCCAAAAGTGGCGCTGGGTATACCCAAATAAAGACAGCGCTGCGTCGTGCGCACTCGTAGCATGCAGGTGTTGACTTGACCGCCTTCTCCACCACCTGTGCGCCCCTATAGCGCCTGCTGCTATGACTCTTCGTTTTCTCTTTGTTGGACTGTTGGCCCTGCTTCTGGCGGGTCCTGCCGCTGCTCAAGGCACCTGTAGCGACTGCATAGGCGGAGGCAGCGACATTGCCGGGGCGCTCTTTCAGGGCAGTGCCAACGCCTGGGCCACGCCCGAGGCACGCACGCAACTCAACGAACGCGCTGCTGCGCTCAACACACTCTCAACCGACGCTGCCGTGTCCAGCAGCATGGCACCAGCTATAACTGATGCGTTCGCCGCTGCCCCCACCGCACGCGCCCTGCTGACGCAGACCAAGGCGCTGCCTGAACTCAAGGCCGACCTCCACAGCGAGTGGACCACGCGCGGCCTGCCCGCTGCCGAAACCGAGGCGCTCATCGATGCGCTCGCCGGACTTACCGCGCAGAACCGGGTGGAGCCCGAGGCCCTGCAAGCCAGTCTCGATGCCTACAACGCAGCCGTGGCGGCAGCCGCCCCAACGTTTGTGACTGACCCAGCGCCTTCATTTCTGGCCCTTCGGCACGCCTTGGCAGCCCTCACTCAGGCGGCCCCCTGACGGCTCTGCATCTGCATGAGCGCACCGGGCAAGCGCTTTCGTATCCCCCTAACGACTTCGTCTACTGCCTCACGACTTATCTTCTACACGAGCGGCAAACGCTACTCACTTTTATGCTTCTATACTGGTTTCTCTTTGGTGTGGGGTCTGTGCTGGGGGGTGCGGACCTTACACCATTTCTTTTGGATGCAACGGACCGCGCTGCTCCACAGGCGGCAGTCTACACCGCTGCTCCCGATACCACCGATGACACAGTGGCCGAGGCCCGAGAGGCGCTTGCACTGTCCGTACCCCGTGCTGCGTCCCCTCGCAACCTGCACCCGGTGCCCGGCATCACGCTGAACACGCCCACTGCGTTTGGGGCGCGCCTCGGACAGATCTACGGCGGGGTGCACTTTCAGCATCGCATTCGCTACGCCACCTGGCAAGACGGCGTGGCAAGCGGCGGCGCAGGGCTGGGCGATCCGCAGCGCTGGGTCGGACTCGACGTCACGCTCACGGTGCTCGATACCTACACCGATTTCGCTGAAGACCGAGCGCTAAGCTGGAAGTTGCACCGCCAGTTCGGATCGCGCTGGGCGGTCGCCCTCGGCCACGAAAACATGTGGCACACCGAGGGCACTGATGGTGGAAGCAGCCGCTACGCTGTCGTGTCGCACGTGCTGCGGCAGAATCACTGGCGCACCACGGCGTTCATTGTGAGCGCAGGCATCGGCAACGACCGCTTCTTGCCCGAACGCCAGTTTCAACAGCGCGACGACGGACTCAACACCTTTGGCAGCGTAGCCGCTCGGGTGCATCCGGCCATGCATGTGGTGGCGAATTGGACCGGCCAGGACCTGGCGCTCGGCCTCTCGGTAACGCCGTTTGAACGCGTGCCGCTGGTGTTTAGTCCGGCCCTGGTCGACCTCACCGGGCGTGCCGGCGACGGCGTGCGCTTCTCGGCCAGCCTAGGCATGGCCGTTACGCTGTGGTGACCCGGAGCCGACATGAATTAACTGACTGGCTG
>NZ_JAWOAR010000248.1:0-13413 GCF_046498435.1 Longimonas sp.
GGACCACCATCTCCATCAAGGCCAGCACGAGGGCTTTCTCGTTGCGCTGATAGCGCTCGAAAAGCTCCGTCTTGAAGGTGCCCTCACGGTCGCGGGGGACGTCCAGTTCGAGCGTTCCAACACGCGTGGTGAGCTTGCGTGTGTTGGACCCATTGCGGTACCCCCGGCGCTCTCCGGTTTGCTCACTGGGGCCGGCCCCGAGGTGCGCAGTCATCTCCGCCTGAAGCAACTGATTGAACAGCGCCTCGGTCAACACCTCCATGCCGCGCTCGCCAAAAAGCATCGCTTGGATCTTCTCCTCTGATATCGTAAACTGTAAGTCGGCCATCGTTGGTATGTTAGGTTTGTGATTGGTGGATCTTTCTCTAACCTAACAGAAGACGGTGGCTTTTTCTATGGGCCCACCCGCTTTACACAAGAATAAGGACTCAACCCAAAGCCTCTCCTCAAGCCGCAGAAGCACTGGAGCGCAACCCCAATGTTGACTATGTGGAGCCTGACCAGAAGGTACACGCCATAAGCACAACACAAAGTGGTGCAACATGGGGCCTTGACCGCTCTGACCAGCGTGATCTTCCGTTAGATGATGGCTACACGTATGCAGCAACAGGTTCAGGAGTAACCTCCTATGTCATTGATACGGGCATTCGCACTGACCACGTCGATTTTGAAGACCGTGCTACTAACGGTTTCGACGCCTTCGATGATGGCCAAAACGGAGAAGACTGCAACGGCCACGGTACGCATGTGGCTGGAACAGTCGGCGGAGCCGAATGGGGCATCGCCAAAGGTACAGACCTCGTTGGCGTGCGCGTGCTTGACTGCGAAGGCGGGGGCTCAACGAGTAGTGTTGTTGCTGGTGTTGATTGGGTTACAGCAAATGCCAGTGGCCCATCGGTTGCAAATATGAGCCTCGGTGGAGGCGCCAGTGAGACAATTGACGATGCCGTACGCGAGTCTATTGCATCGGGCGTTACGTACACGTTCGCTGCCGGCAACGGCGACCGGTTTGGTCGGGCACAAGATGCATGCGACTCCTCACCTGCACGTGTTGAAACGGGCATCACCGTTAGCGCAACGGACGATACTGACACGAAGGCGTCGTTTGCGAATTACGGAAGCTGCGTTGACATTTTTGCTCCCGGCGTTGACATCACATCCACCTGGATTGACGGCACGACGGATACAAACACGATCAGTGGGACGTCGATGGCCGCTCCGCATGTAGCTGGTGCAGCTGCATTGCATCTGGAGAACAACCCGACCGACAGTCCTGACGCTGTTTATACAGCACTCCATGATGCGTCAACAAAGGGCATCGTATCCAGCTCAAATACAGAGAAGAACGACCTGCTGTATACGCTGTTTGACGGCAGCGACGACGGCAGCGACGACGGCGGCGACGACGACGGCGACACCACGAACGAGCCGCCTACCGCCTCCTTCACGTACACGTGCACCGACCTGTCGTGCGACTTTGACGGCAGCGACAGCAGCGACTCCGACGGCTCTATCAGCAGCTACGATTGGGACTTCGGGGATGGAACCACCGCCACCGGCCAAACCGTGAGCCATACCTACGGTGCCGACGGCACCTACACCGTCACGCTCACCGTGACCGATGACGCAGGTGCCACGGATTCCGCTTCGCAAGACGTGTCAGTGAGCGGATCGGACGACGGCGGCTCCACCGATCCTGTCATCGACAGCTACTCCGTCTCGACGCGCACCAGCGGGCCCTGGACGCGTGCAACGGCGCAGTGGTCAGTGTCGGATGCAGATGGCGACCTGGATACGGTAACTGTCGAGCTACTTGATGGCTCATCAGTAGTCGAATCCACAAGCTCTGCTGTGAGTGGATCAAGTGCCAGCGGAGAAGATGAACTGCGCACGCGCGGTAGCGCCGATGCGGTTCGAGTAACCGTTGTTGATTCAGAAGGCAATGAGACCAGCAGTACGGAAGACTTGTAGCGCTCACGTAGCTACAAAATGCGCCTTTGCGGCGTGTTTGACGTGTCTCTATGCTGCATACGCCCCCTGGCATTTCTTGCCAGGGGGCGTTTCTTTATGAAGGGGGTTGCTGTTCAATCAGGCATCGGCTATTCTGTTGAAAACGTACGCAGACGGCGCCCATCTCGTTATCTCGTCGCGAGGCTCTGCCCCGTTATTCGCAAGAAATAGCGAACGCCCGGGTTGAGCGCGTAACTTCTGCTATTTAACAAGATAGGATTTCGGGGCTCCGCCCCCTATTTTCCCTATTTTCTGATTTGCCTGGCCTGTGTATGGGTTCGCCCAATGCCCCATCGTCTACTGAATCGTCTGCCCCGACTGACTCGTTTGTGCCGTGGTGGGGCGACTACACCGTGCGCGTGCAGCACATGTACCACTGGCATCTGGGCGCGCTGCGTAGCTGGATTCTGCGAGATGCAAATGAGTGGCGCGTGGCCTGGGAAGCCGGGCGCAACCCGCTTTACGATGCCAACACCTGCGAAGGGCCCACAGCGGCCAACGAGGCCGCCTTCTCCTGGAACGAGCCGCCCGATTCGTACACGCTGGCACGCTACAGCATGCATCCCACCGAGGCCACGCTGCATGTACAGCCTGCCCTGGCCGACCGCGGGCTGGTGGTGCGGCCCGAGCATCCCATCTCCATTCCGCCCAACGAAGCGGTTACGCTGTTTGTAAGCACGCCCCTGTGGATGCGCGTCATGGTGCATGAGCGTGAGCAGCAGCTTCTCGAAATGCCCACCGTGCGCCTGTCGGATACGTGGTTCGGAGCCTCAACCCGAGCGGGCGAACTGTGCTATGCCACCCGTACTACCGGACAGCTGCATCTGGAGAACGTACCACGTCGTCCGCACCGCGCCATTACGCCCATTCGCATCCGCAACCAGGGGCATGATACGCTGCTCTTAGAGCGGGTGCAGATGCCCGCCCCCCACCTAGCCCTCTACGAAACCAGCACCTCCATGCTATGGACGCAAGCGCTGACTCTGGAGCGCGAAGCCAGCCGGACTACCACCGCCCCCGCAGCAGCGGTGCACATCCGCCCCGGCGCACCGCCCGAAGCGGATAAAGCGACGCGCCTTACCGAACCCCGCGAGCCGTCGCGGCGCAACCTGTTCGTAAGCACCTTTAGTGCGATGGGCGCGCTGTTCGGTTCGTAAGCCACTTCTTTTTCTACCCGTTTCAGCTTGCGCTATGGATCTGGAATTGCTTCAATCTACGGCCCAATCGCTGCTTGAACATCCACGTGCGATCGGCGTGTTCTGGGCTATCGTTAAAATCGCGGCGGGATTTGTGCTGGGGCGTTTGGCTGGGCACGGACTCGTGCAGTTGCTTGGGCAGCAGTCCGATCCACACCAGTCTATGCTCATCCGACGGCTGGCGTTCTACCTCATTCTGGGGCTATTCACCGCGTCGGCGCTGTCAGAACTGGGGGTGGACCTCAGCATCTTGCTGGGTGCGGCAGGTATCCTTACAGTCGCGCTGGGGTTTGCCTCGCAGACATCGGCCTCCAACATCATCAGCGGGCTCTTTCTACTCGGTGAAAAACCCTTTGGCGTGGGTGATATCGTGAAGGTTGGCAATACTACCGGCGAAGTCATCGCTGTCGATTTGCTGTCGGTGAAGCTGCGTACATTCGATAATCTGTTTGTGCGCATCCCGAACGAAACCATGATCAAAGCCGAAATCACCAATCTGCGGCGCTTTCCCATTCGGCGGTTCGACCTGCAAGTCGGCGTAGCGTATAAGGAAGACCTGGACCGTGTGCGCGAGGTGCTGCAAACCGTGGCCGATGAGCACCCGCTGAGCCTCGACGAGCCTGTGCCTATGGTGCTCTTTATGGGATTCGGGGAGTCGTCGATCAACTTTCAGTTTTCGGTGTGGACGCTTACGGAGAACTTCCTGGAGATCCGCACTCAGATTCCGCTGGCTGTGAAAGAGGCATTCGACCAGCACAGCATCGAGATTCCGTTCCCCCACCGCACGCTGTACACCGGTAGCAAAACCACCCCTATGCCCGTGCGCCTTGACCAACACGACGAAACACCGGAGGCCTCCGACATCCCACAGGCGCCCGGCACCACCTCGTCTGACGACACATAACCGTCGCGTTCTGTACCTTCATGTTCTTGGTACAGCCATCAGAGCTGCTTAGCCTTCTAATACCAAATCCAGTTGCAGTATCGCTTTTCTGCCGAGCACTGGATGTACTTCGGTAGTCGGCCTTCGGCCTCGTGTGGGGATGCATGGGTGGACGGGTGAAAGGAGGGATGCTTTTTCATCCACCCGTTCATGCGTCCATACTTCCATCCCCAACGGAGCATGTGGAGGTGGCAAAAGCTATCGGGCACGAAGCTCGATTTTGCGTCCGATTTGGTCTACCATATCCCGAAACTGAGAATCGGTATCCACCTGATCCTCAACAGTTTTTACAGCATGTATAACGGTAGAGTGGTCGCGTCCGCCAAAGTGTAACCCAATCGTTTTGAGCGAGTGCTGCGTGACCTCTTTGCAGAAGTACATGGCAATTTGGCGTGCGCGTACCACTTCCCGCTTGCGCGTCTTGGCGCGGATCAAGTCCTCGTTGATGTCGAGCGACTCGCACACAATGCGCTGGATCTCTTCGATGGTGAGGTTGACCTGCACATCTTGCATCAGATCGCGCAGCACCTCCTTGGCCAGGTCCAGGTCCAGGTCGCGCTGATGCAGGCTGGCATGCGCCATCAAACGAATGAGCGCGCCTTCGAGCTCACGAATGTTGCTTTTGATGTTGTGCGCAATGAACTCGATGACCTCCTGGTCGAGGTCGATGTTGTCGTCTTCGGCTTTGCGCTGAAGGATCGCGATGCGCGTTTCCAGACCGGGCGGCTGCACATCCGCTGAAAGGCCCCATTGGAAGCGCGACAGCAAGCGCTCCTCAATGCCGTCAATCTCGCGCGGAGGGCGATCGGCCGAGAGCACGATCTGCTTACCGCTCTGGTGGAGGGCGTTGAAGATGTGGAAGAACTCTTCTTGCGTCTTCTCTTTGCCACTGAAGAACTGCACATCATCCACGATGAGCAGATCGATCTGGCGGTAGAACATCGAAAACTCGCTGATGCGGTTGCGCTGAATCGACTGAACAAACTCAGTGGTAAAGCGCTCACTGGAGACGTAGAGCACCGTGTCGGCGGTCTCCGTTTCTTTGGCCTGGTTACCAATCGACTGGATGAGATGCGTTTTGCCGAGACCCACCCCGCCGTACACCAGAAACGGGTTAAAGCTCGTACCGCCAGGCTCCTGCGCAATGGCCCAGGCTGCACTGCGCGCCAGGCGGTTGCAATCTCCCTGAATGAAGCGGCCGAACGTGTAGTTGCTGTTGAGCTGGCTATCGATCGTAGCCTTCTGGATGCCCGGAATCGCAAACGGATTGCGTACCGTGTCTTCGTCTGGATCGGCCGAGTCGGAAGGGGCCTCGGCTGGCGATGCAGACGACGAGGCCGAGGAAGAGGCTGCTGACTGTACCGGCGATGAGGACGTCATGGAGCGGGCTTCTGACGGGGTCACCGACGACGACGCTCCTGCGTTCGAAGAGGCCGGGGCATCTTCGGGCTCCACCACAATATCGTAGAACAACCGCCCGTCTTCGCCTAAAACCTGCGTGACTGTCTTACGAAGCAGCGAGTAGTAGTGCTCTTCCAGCCATTCATAATAAAAGCGGCTGGGAAGCTGAATGGTGAGTTTACATAGGTTTTCCTCTTGTTCGATAGACTGGGCCGAGAGCGGCTCAAACCACGTCTTGAAACTCTGTCGGTTGACTTGCTCCCGAATGCGGTCGAGGCATGCCTCCCAGACTTCTTCTGCAGATCGCTCCATACCCCAGCGTAGTGATTAACGACGTGTGCTGATGCCAAACGCGTCTAACGATGCCCTCGGACGATGCCCCAGACCGATGGGTGATACATCTGCGCAACGTATGGGCAAGCCCATGTATCACAGCGGATAACATTATTACTGTGGATAACATGTGGAAGCCGCGCGCCTTTTCCGAAGTTATCCACATTATTTACACTGCCTTTACATTGAGAGCGGCAGGCAAATATCTCCTGATTGGGTTATCCACATTTTATCCACAAGTTATCCACAATTCGTTCAAAACTGTTTTTTATAAACTTAAGCCAAACACGGGCATGGTAGCCTCATATGTGGCGGTGAGCAGATGTGGAAAACTGCACGTTGAAGCCGCACAACGCCACAAATCGGGAAGTTATCCACATTATATGCACATCTCGGCTAAGCCTCGGAAGGAGCGCACTACAGCGTCTTCCATGTGCTACAGCACGAGCTGGGCTCGGTGCAGACGTGAATGGGACGAGGCGAAGTCCAGATCGGCGTGGCTGTGCTAACGAGACCGTACTTGGCCAGCAAATACGACCGCACAAGCTCCCGAAGTAACGAGCCCCATACATCAAGCAAAGCGCCCATGGCAATGCGTGCCGCTGTGGCATGTTTCATCCACCTTGCCCTATTCAAGCACGCAATGCAACAGCAGGCGGCACTCTCATACGATCCCTCGAAAGACCGCCCAAGGAGACCATCCAAGAACCGTATGCTCGAGCGCACCGCTCCATCAAGTGTGGGGAAAACGTGCCCCCTAAAACATAGGAGGGGAGTACGCCCAATGAGAGCGGTAGGTATAATGAACCCGATGGCTTTCATTGCGGAATATAGAGCATAACCACTGCATGCAGCAACGTCAAGCATAGAACGTGCAAAAGTATTGACGGCCGCCTGCCCACGAACTGTGTAGGCTTTTGGTTTGATGACACAGGTATGCACCCGCAGCGCGCAATGAGCTTCACCACGACGCGTCGTAGCCGGGGCTGCGGGTCGATGCAGGCTCTTCAACGCGCACCTGCAACGCGGCAAATCACATGACAGAATCACGCCCGTGGTGCTCGCTCTGAATGCAGCCCCATCGGAGCCGCCCGTATGTTCAACACAATCATTTCGACAAGAGAAGCCGATAAGCGCAGTGCGCGAAGGCCACTGCTTTGCAATGAAAAGAGGAACACCGCTCTTTTTAGAAAGATATCACAGCGTCCCAATCGGCTGTGAGCCTCTCCGTACTTTCTCGTTTGGTAGCGCATTCTTCATGCTTACGCTCGATATAACTCCGTTCCGTTCTGGCGTGCACGAGGCTACGCTCACGCCTTCGCCCGCTGACGTGGAGTTGGAGCCGGAGGAATTTCGCGATATCCGCGTCGACATGCACCTGCAGTGCCAGCGCGACCGGATCTTGGCCACGATGACCATGGCTGCACAGGCGCACCTGACCTGCGACCGCACGCTACGCACATTCTGGGGCGATGTCGAAGGAACGTACGTGGTGCTCTTTGGGCCCGAGCATCTGGTGGGTGAAGAGAACGATGCCTACGACGAAGTGCGCCCTATGCATCCCACCGACACCGAAGTGGAGATCACCGACATTGTGCACGACACGCTCAAGCTGGCTATTCCTCAGCGTGTGGTGGCTCCCGGTGCCGAAGACGAAGACATCCCGATGCAGTTTGGCGTGCCCGAGGACGAAGAGACGGGCGCCACTCAAACTGAAGAGGACGACATTGACCCGCGCTGGCGCAAGCTGAAAGAGCTCAAGAACGGCGATGCATAGGCAGGCGCACCGCGCGGTCGGAATCCGCCACGCGGTAGGAAGAGCACGGTGCTCTACATGGCCCTTCCCGCGCCCCTTTCCGTTGCCTCGTTCAGGGAGACTTGTTTTCTTGGAAAGCGTTTTTTTGGGAAGTCCCACCAGCAGCACGCCCCAAACGCGCTCAAACATATCCGGTAGCGAGGCACGAGCATGCGTTTTTGTCGCTTCGCCCGCATCGGGCCTTCTGCAATACTAATTCTGGGCAAAATGGCCACCCTTCCGGAATCCGCAGTCGATGCCCCCGATTCATTTAGGGATAGTGCAGGCGCTACGGCCCACGAGTACGCACGCCGTATGCACACACGCCGTGTGGAGCGCTTGCACTGGCACACTCGCACCTACCAACCCATTACAGTACGCTAAACGTCATGGCTGTCCCAAAGCGCCGCCACTCAAAATCACGCTCCCGCAAGCGCCGTTCCCGCTACTACAACAGTTTGAAAGCTCCACAACTGATGGAGTGCAACAACTGCGGCAACCCGAAGGTCATGCACCGCGCCTGCAAGTTCTGCGGCCACTACCGCGGGCGTCAGGTCATTGAGCCAACGGAAGAGCTGCTTGGATAGAGCTGCTTGGATAGAGCTGCTTGGATAGAGCTGCTTGGATAGAGCTGCTTGGATAGAGCTGCTTGGATAGAGCTGCTTGGATAGAGCTGCATAGCCAGGAGCGTGCCTACCACTGCACGCGCTCTGCACACAGCCGCAACGTTTGCAATGCACGTTTTGTGCTTTACCGTGAATGGTGAAGGGCAAAACGTGCATTTTAATGTGCAGGCTGTTTACTTAAAGGCAGCGTACGGACGACGCGTCTGAATAATTCGCGTCATCCGCATCAATACATCCCTTTTGTTGCGCACAATCCCCGCAAGCCTTCTGAGAAATCCCGCCGGTTGTACATGCCTACCCACATTGCTGTTGACGCTATGGGAGGAGACCACGCTCCCGATGCCGTGGTCGAAGGTGCCCTGCGCGCACTTCAGCGCCCCAAGGCCGACCTCCAACTTACGCTGTACGGACCCAAAGACCGGGTGCAGCCGGTCTTACAGAACCACGATGTGCCCAGCGACCTTCCGCTAACGGTGCATCACGCCCCCGACGTGATTGCAATGGAGGATGCCCCCGGGGCAGCAGTCAAAACCAAGCGGCAGTCGTCCATTCACCTGGGCTTACAGGCGCACCGCACTGGGCAAGCAGACGCCTTCATCAGCGCAGGCAACACCGGCGCGGTCATGGCCGCCTCCATGTTCATCCTCGGGCGCATCTCGGGCCTGGAGCGTCCCTCCATCGTCAGCTTCTTCCCCACCCTGAAGGGCGATTTCTCGATTGTCATTGACGTGGGGACCAATGTTGACTGTAAGCCATCCCACCTGCATCAGTTTGCGCGTATGGGAACGATCTACGCGCGCTACGTCATGCAGATCGACACCCCCTCGGTAGCCCTTATCAACATTGGCGAAGAGCCTGGCAAGGGCAATGAGCAAGTGAAGGCAGCCTATCCACTGCTCGATAACGACGATGCGATCAACTTCATTGGCAACGTAGAAGGAGGCGACCTCTTACATTACGCCGCCGATGTGCTCATCTGCGACGGCTTTATGGGCAATGTGCTGCTCAAGTTTGGCGAGTCGATGACCACCGTACTCTCGACCATGACGCATCACGAAATGGAGCGCCAGGGCCTCTCCGAAGAAGAGCAGGAACTGGTTGCTGGTGTGCTCGGCAATGTGCAGAAAGGCTTCGACCACGAGAACCGAGGTGGGGCTCCACTCATTGGGGTGAACGGCTCGGTATTCATTGGACATGGCCGCTCTTCGGCGCGGGCCGTTGAGCAAGGCATCCACTCGGTGGCCAACCTGGCAACGCACGACCTGGTACCTGTCCTCGAAGAGGCGTTTGCCTGATTGTGCACCGCCCCACGCAAACGTCGCATCAGGCTGCGCTGAACACGCTGCCAGGCGGCACACGAAGCGGTGTGTAGCGAACGAAGCGCTCTGTGCACCGTAGCTTACCCGATTCCGTTGAATTCTTGTTTTCGGCTCCGCTCCGTATGTCTACACTTTCCTCGACACAACCGCAGGCAGCCATCACTGCAGTGGGCCACTTTCTTCCAGAGCGCCGCCTCACCAACACCGACCTGGAGCAGATGGTCGAAACGTCGGACGAGTGGATTCAGTCGCGCACTGGTATCAAAGAGCGCCGCATCCTCGACGACGATGACAAGGCCACCGCCTACATGGCTTCGAAGGCGGCCCAAGAACTCATCGACACGCACGACATTGACCCGGCCACCATCGATCTCATCATCGTAGCCACGGTAACGCCCGACATGATCTTTCCGGCTACGGCGTGCCTGGTGCAAGATCAAATCGGAGCCAGTTCGGCCTGGGGATTCGACCTGTCGGCAGCATGCAGCGGGTTTCTGTTCGCATTAACAAATGGCGCCAGCTTCATCGAGAGCGGTCGCGCCGAGCGCGTGCTCGTCATTGGAGCAGACACGATGAGTTCCATCACCGACTATTCGGATCGCAGTACCTGTATCCTTTTTGGGGATGCGGCCGGTGCAGTTCTACTGGAACCGAGCACAACCTACGGCCTGCAAGACACCGTGCATCACGCCGATGGCGCCCACGCCGATCTGCTTCAACTACCCGCCGGAGGCAGCCTGCGCCCTGCTTCCCACGACACCGTCGATGCCGGCGACCACTACCTCAAGCAAGACGGACGCCCCGTCTTCCGCCACGCCGTCACGGGCATGTCCGACGTCTGCACCGACATTATGGAGCGTAACGACCTCTCGGGCAACGATGTGGACTATCTGGTGCCGCATCAGGCCAATCAGCGCATTATTGATTCTACCGCGAAACGCATGGGGCTTTCTGCGGACAAGGTGATGATGAACATCGATCGGTACGGCAACACCACCGCTGCAACCGTGCCGCTCTGCCTCTACGACTGGCAACACGAGCTGCGCCCCGGCCACAACCTGGTGCTGACAACCTTTGGCGGCGGACTCACCTGGGGCGCGTCGTACCTGACCTGGGCCTACGATGGCTCAACCTATGCTGACGACGCACCTGCCTAAATCGCATCTTTTCGACGACTAATTTGCACGTATTATGGCCGCAACTGCCTATCTCTTTCCTGGACAAGGCGCTCAGTACGTGGGCATGGGGCAGTCGCTCTACGACGCCTACGACGAAGCTGCCGCTCGCATCGACGCTGCCAACGAGGTGCTGGGTTTCGACCTGCGCGCCCTCATGTTCGGCACGGCCGATGTCGACGACCCGAAGGCTGCTCTCACGGCGACCGAGGTCACGCAGCCTGCGCTCTACACGCACAGCCTGGCTGCAATGGCTGTGCTCGATGCGCACGACCAGCCCCCTTCGATGGTGGCCGGACACAGCCTGGGCGAGTACAGCGCGCTGGCGGCTGCGGGAGCGCTTTCGTTCGAAGATGGACTGCGCCTGGTGCGCCGCCGCGGCGAACTGATGGCCGAAGCCGGAAAGCAGCGTCCGGGTACCATGGCCGCCGTGCTCGGGGCCGACGACGAGGACGTGGAGACCGCCTGCACCGCAGCCACGGAAGCCGGCGAGGGCGTGGTGCAGCCCGCCAACTTCAACGCCCCCGGCCAAATCGTTATTTCGGGGGATGTGGAGGCGGTCGAACGGGCCACCGAACGGCTCGATGCCCGCACCATCCCGCTGTCGGTGAGCGGCGCTTTCCACTCGCCCTTGATGGACTACGCCCGCGAGGGCCTTGCCAGTGCGCTGGAGGCCGTCACGATCAGCACACCGCAGTGCCCGGTCTATTTGAACGTAACCGCGAAGCCGACCGCCGACCCCGATGAAATCCGGCAGCGACTGCTCGACCAGTTGCAGTCGCCGGTACGATGGGCGCAGCTTCTGCGCGCGATGGATGCTGACGGCGCCACCCGCTTCGTAGAGATCGGAGCGGGCTCGGTGCTGCAAGGCTTGGTGAAACGCACGGTGGGCCGCGATGCCGAACGACAAGGCGTAGATACCGCCGACGACTGCGCCGCCTTCTTAGATGAGATCGCTGCTTCGGCATAGCAACACCCCTCTGTATCCCTCTATTTTATAAACACGTAGCACGAAACCCACTGTATGGATTTTGACCTGACCGACACCACTGTTCTTGTTACTGGCGGCACCCGAGGCATTGGCCGGGCTATCGTCGAAGCGTTTGCGGATGCAGGGGCCCGTGTCGCCTTTACGTACCGCTCCTCTGCCGAAACCGCCGACGAAATCGTGGCCGAACTGGGCGCGCGCGATATCGAAGCCATCGCGGTGCAGGGCGATGTGGCCGATCCCGAAGCAGCGAAGAACGCCGTATCGGCAGTGACTGATGCGTGGGACCGTCTCGATGTGCTCGTGAACAACGCGGGCATCACGCGCGACGGCCTCATGCTGCGCCTGGATGCCGACGACTGGGATGCCGTGCTCGATACGAACCTGAAGGGCGTGTTCAACTTCTGCAAGGCCGCCTACCGTCCGTTTATGCGGCAACGCAGCGGCGCGGTGATCAACATCTCGTCGGTCGTGGGCGTGATGGGCAATGCCGGACAGACGAACTACGCCGCCTCGAAAGCCGGTATCATCGGCTTTACGAAGAGCTTTGCCAAGGAGCTGAGCGGACGCGGCGTCCGCGCTAATGTCGTGGCTCCCGGATACGTAGCCACTGATATGACCGACGCCATGAACGACGACGCCCGCCAGGCCATGCTCAATGCCGTGCCGATGGGGCGTCCGGCCGAGCCCGAAGACATTGCGCAGGCGGTGCTGTTTTTGGCTTCACCTGCCGCGTCGTACATCACCGGCCATGTGCTGAAGGTCGACGGCGGCCTGGCCATGTAAACGGCCTTGTGCCAAACCGATGGTCGCGCAGCATGTGACAGGATTTGAACATCCTCACTGGGTCCGTGTTGCCCGGATCGTTTGCGCGCGCCCTCACGTATCGCTATCATGCAGCGTACTGTGCTGCCCGTTTCGTTTTGCTGACATCATTCCTGGCTGTATAATGGCGGATTCGTCCAGCGCCTCGTTCACCAACGTCATCGACCTAACTTCTAAAGGGCAGCGCCAAAAACGGCAAGAAGAGGTCGGTGAGCTGCAAGAGCCCGAAGAACCCCTCGACGAGATTACGGCTCATGATCTGCCCGATCAGGTGGAGCAGGCCATGCGCGCAGCCGGTTGGGACGACCTTATGGAGGTGCAGCGCAAGGCGCTTCCGTACCTGATTGCCGGGCGCGATCTTATTGTGCAGTCGCGCACTGGCTCGGGCAAGACCGGGGCGTTTCTGCTCCCGCTCTTCGACCGCCTCGACTCTTCGCAGAAAGAAGCCCAGGCGCTTATTCTGACGCCCACGCGCGAACTGGCGCGGCAGGTGCACGAGGAGTTCGAGCGCATGAAAATTGCCACGCCCGAGACGAACGACCTCGAAGCCGCACTCATCTACGGCGGCGTGGGCTACGGTCCGCAGATCAAAGCGCTGAAGGGTGGCGCGCAGGTCATTATTGGCACGCCAGGGCGCGTACTCGACCATCTGAAGAAGAAGAACTTCCGCGCGAAAACGGTGCGACTCTTCATTCTGGATGAGGCCGACGAGATGCTCTCGATGGGCTTCTACCCGGATATGAAGGAGATCCGCGACTACCTGAGCCGCGACCGCCAGTCGTGCATGTTCAGCGCTACCATG